>JBAYTM010000077.1:0-7965 GCA_041675685.1 Thiohalobacteraceae bacterium | reverse complement strand
GCGGGTTTGTCGACCAGGGTCAGGGTATCGCCGACCGGGGCGCCGTCGATATCCTTGATGCCGGCGATGACATACCCGACGTCGCCCGCGAGCAGCAGTTTGGTGTCCAGGCGCTTGGGCGTGAAGATACCGACGTGATCCACCAGGTAGCTGCGCCCGCTGGACATGATCTGCATCTTCTGACCGGCGCGCAGGGTGCCTTGCATGACCCGCACCAGCGAGATCACGCCGACATAGTTGTCGAACCAGGAATCGATGATCAGGGCCTGCAGGGGCGCGTCGCGATCCCCGGTCGGCGCAGGCACGCGCGCGATCAACGCCTCCAGCACCTCGTCGACGCCGATGCCGGTCTTGGCGCTGGCGCGCACGGCATCCTGGGCCTCGATGCCGATGATCTCCTCGATTTCCTGGATGACGCGGTCGCAGTCGGCCGACGGCAGATCGATCTTGTTGAGCACCGGAACCACTTCCAGTCCCTGCTCGATCGCCGTATAGCAGTTGGCGACGCTCTGGGCCTCGACGCCCTGCGCGGCGTCGACGATCAGCAGGGCGCCCTCGCAGGCGGCCAGTGAGCGCGACACCTCATACGAAAAGTCGACATGCCCCGGCGTGTCGATGAAGTTGAGCCGGTAGGTCTGGCCGTCTCGCGCCCGGTAGTCCAGCGACACGCTCTGGGCCTTGATGGTGATGCCCCGTTCGCGCTCCAGGTCCATCGAGTCGAGCACCTGCGCGTTCATCTCGCGATCCGACAGACCACCGCAGCGCTGAATGAAACGGTCGGCCATGGTCGACTTGCCATGGTCGATGTGGGCGATGATCGAAAAGTTGCGGATCTGGGCCTGGTCAGTCACTGCGGGTTTCCGTTGGCGACGCAGGGTCCTGCGCGACCGGGTTGGCCGTCGGTTGATGAAGGCGTGCGGGGATGCCTGGGCGCGCGAAAAATGCCGTCATAAAGGCGACAGATTATACATGCTCGTCAGCGCGCCAGATAGCGAGCCGATTCAGCCGGGCGGATGGCGTTCCAGGTAGCGTTCGAGCGCGGCGGGGTCAAGGAAATAGCGGGATAGCTCCTGGTCGCCGGCGAGCAGGAGGGGCACCAGGTCGTTATAGGCCGCCCGCCATTCCGGGCGCGCGTCGACATCGCGGATCTCGAATTCAAAGCCCAGCACCGTCTGCAGGCGCCGCAATTCCTGCTCGAAATCCTCGCACAGGTGACAGCCCTGCCGGCTGTAAAGGATGAGTTCAGACACGCGGAGTTTGCCGGTCGAACGGATTCAGGCGGCCCGGCGCGGCCCGGCGCGAAAGCCAGCCGGGCCGCCGCTGCGGGGCTCTGCGCCCGCTTAACCGTTGTCCGGGATCTTGATTGCCAGGAAGGTCGGGCCGCCCTGGCGCTGGACCAGGACCGGGACCACGGCCCCGGCCTTGACCTTGTCGACCAGTTCCCCGAACTGCTTGGCGCCGGTGACGCGCACGCTGTTGAACATGACGATCACGTCGCCTTTGCGAACCCCGCCCTTGGACGCCGCGCCCTCGCTCAATTCACCGACCAGCACCCCGCCTTCGCCGAGTTCGAGCGCCTCCCGCAGTTCTTGCGGCACCTCCGCAATGCCAAGGCCCAAGCGGGTGTTGTCGGTGGAGGACGGTCCCGGCTCGGCGGCGGCCAGCTGGTCCTCGTCCTTCAATTCGCCCAGGACCAGCGTCAGCATCTGCTGCTTGCCGTTACGCAATACCTTGACTTTGATCTCGCGACCCACGGGCGTGCTGCCGACAATCGGCGGCAGGCTGGCCGAACTGACCACTTCACGTTCATTGAATTCCAGAATCACGTCGCCGACCTGGATGCCGCCCTTGGCCCCCGGGCTATCGGGAATGACCTTGGAGACCAGCGCGCCCATCGGCTTCTTCATGCCGAAGGACTCGGCGAGCTCCCGGGTGACGTCCTGAATCAGTACGCCCAACCAGCCGCGCGTGACGCGACCCTTGGTCTTGAGCTGGTCGGCGACGTCCATCGCGACATCGATGGGGATTGCGAAGGACAGGCCCATGAAGCCGCCGGTGCGGCTGAAGATCTGTGAATTGACCCCGACCACCTCGCCGTCCATGTTGAACAGCGGACCGCCCGAGTTGCCAGGATTGATGGCCACATCGGTCTGGATGAACGGCACATAGTTCTCACGCGGCAGGGCACGACCCTTGGCGCTGACGATGCCCGAGGTGGCGGTGCGCTCGAAACCGAACGGCGAACCGATGGCCAGCACCCATTCGCCGACCTTCAGCTGCTCGGATTTGCCCAGCCGGGCAACCGGCAGGTTGTCCGCATCGATCTTCAGCAACGCGACATCGCTGCGTTCATCGGTGCCGATGACCGAAGCCACCAGTTCGCGGCGGTCGAACAGACGCACGATGATCTCTTCGGCGTCCTTGACGACGTGATTGTTGGTCAGGATGTAGCCGTCCGCGCTGATGATGAAGCCCGAGCCCAGCGAGCGCGCATCGAACTCTTCCGGAACGGCATTCTCGCCGTCTTCGCCAAAGAAGTGCTTGAAAAGGTCGTTGAAGGGACTGTCTTCCGGCAGGTCCGGCATCTGCATGCCCGGCGGCAGGCCGCCCGGACCGCGCTTCACCTTCTGGGTGGTACTGATGTTGACCACGACCGGGCTGTTGTCCTCGACCAGTTCGCTGAAATCCGGCAACGGCCGCGCCTGGGTCTGCGCCGTGACCATCAGCCCAAAAACCAGGGCCATCCAAAGACCGCCCCAGGGACGGACGCACTTGAGTTTCATGACCTCTCCCGCATATGAGTTCTCGCCAATTTTCCTGAGTTGTCCGCCGCTACCCCGGCAGGCGACGCAATATCACCGGCTGGTAACGCCGGTCGTTCCGGATGCGGCGTGTAAAGCCCTTGAGCCACCACAGGCCGGCCAGCAGGCCGCCGATGCCGCCCACCAGGGTCAGGGTCTCGCCCGTCAGCAACCAGTGCCGCGACAGCAGGTCGCCGACCACGGCACCGGCCAGAAGCGCGGCCAATGGTGCGGCGTAGACGGCAAGCGAGCCGCGGATCAACGCGGATTCCTCGATGCCGATAACGACGCGCTCGCCCACCCGCACCGCCTCCCTGCTCAAGACGCGCATCCGGGTGCGACGGCGTCCTAGAACCTTCTCCAACACCGAGGTGCCGCAGGCCTGGTTCGCGGCGCAACCGCCGCAGGTCGATTTACGCTGGGTCTCGACCCAGACGAAATCGCCTTCGGTGGAAATCACCTGTGCCGATTCTTCGATCATCGCAGGGGCATCCGGTTACACTCTCTCAAGGCTTGTGCTGCACGGACTGTTCGATCCGCTCCACCGTGAGCCGCGGCACTTCGCCGACCACGGTGATCTGATAGTCGCCGCGATGCACGCCAAGGGCATGCACGGCGCCCATGCTGGACAACCCCGACAGTCCCAGCCGCTCCGGGTGGTGTGGTTCGATATAGACCGACACCGTCGCCAGCCCGTCGCTCAGGACCAAGTGTTCGACTTCGTTCTCCGCGGAGGGCATGGCGTGACGGTTGTGGTGCGTCAGCACGAAGCCAGCCGGCAGATCGGCGACCGCCCAGTCGCTATCGATGGCGCCGTCGGAATCGGCATTGGCGGGTTGATCGGCATGACCGATTACAGTGTAGCCCTCGCCTTCCAGCGCCGGCTCCAGATCTTCGGCGGGCACCTCATCGAGCACCTCCATGTCCGTGAACATCATTTGTTCGATTGCACGTCCTTCGGCGTCGATCAGGTCCGACTTGAGCAACAGATTGTTGGCCTGGTCCAGCCACAGCCGGTAGCCGTAACGGAACTCATCGCGCGGACGGATCAGCACAATGCGGCTGGGCAATCCGGAAACCCGATCTTCGCCCATCGCCAGGAACTCGTAACTGTCGCTCAGCGTATCGAGATCACGGGGCAAAGCCGTCGGAAAAGGTTTGCGCGGGATGCTGCGGCCGATCATGACGGCCTTGCTTTTCGGGAGGATGCAGGTGACCCGCTCGTTGTCGCGGATGACCTCGCGGGCTTCGCCGGTCAACGCGATCATGCGCTCCTGCTCGTCGCCCTCGGCGGCGCGGTGGATGATCCGCACCGCTTCCAGGCGGCCGTCGTGAAGATAGACGAAGGTGCCGCGGTAGGTGAGTTCCTGCGCGGCCTGCGACATCTGCCGCAGCCATTCCTGGGCTTCTCCCGACCCGGTCGCCGCCATGGCAGCGCCGGGATGTCCACTCGCCGCCGCGGCAAGCAGAGCCAGGGCGAGATAGATCGCCGGGGCTCGGCTGCTATTGGTCATGGCCCACGATGCGGACGTAAGGCAGCATGCCCGACATGCCGCCGCTGGCGGCATATTCGCTGTGATTCACCAGATACTCGTTGAGCCGGTGGCTGGCTTCGGCCGATTGAAGCTCGGCGGCGCGTTCCGGCACCGACTCCGGGACCCGGACATACACGGCCGGGCTGTCCTGCACCGCTGGCGGATTCGCCGCCACCTGCACGGCGCCAGGCTCAGGGCCTTGGGCCTGCTGGACCGCCAGTATCGCGACCACCGCCACGGAGGCCGCGACGGCCAGCCCCGCCAACGGCTTCAAGGCGCGCGCCACGAGCCCGGGCCTGGGGCCCTGATAGGCGGGGATCTCGTCGAGGGCGGCTGCCACGCGGTCCGCGAACCCGAGGTCCAGATGCGGCGGCAGCGCCTTGCGCAGGCTGTCGCCTATCAATTGATAATGGCTCCAATGGGCACGCAGCTGCGGCTCCCGCGCCAGGCGTTCCAGCAGCAGGCGCCGTTCGACGGCCGGCAGTTCGCCGTCCAGGAAGGCCGAGATCTGTTCGTTGATCTGCTCGTTCATCGTGTTCACCTCTGAGCCCGCTTACTTCAGCAAAGGCGCAATCCGGCCTTCGATCGCCTCACGCGCCCGAAAAATCCGCGAGCGCACCGTGCCAATGGGACATTCCATGGCCTGGGCGATCTCTTCATAGCTCAGGCCCTCGAGTTCACGCAGCGTGATCGCCGTACGCAGCTCTTCCGGTAGCGCCTCGATCGCCGCAGCGATCGTGGCCTCGATCTCGTCGCGCAACGCCAAGTGCTCCGGCGTGTCGTATTCCCTCAGACCGGTCTCGCCGCTGAATTGTTCCGCGTCCTGCGCATCAATGTCGTCGGCCGGCGGGCGCCGGCTCTGCGCCAGCAGGTAATTCTTGGCGGTATTGATCGCGATCCGGTACAGCCAGGTATAAAACGCACTGTCTCCCCGGAATGACGGCAGCGCGCGGTAGGCCTTGATGAAGGCTTCCTGGGCGACATCCTGCGCCTCGACGGGGTCGTGCAGATAGCGGGTCACCAGATGCACGATCCGGTTCTGGTATTTCCGGACCAGGAGGTCGAACGCGCGTTTGTCGCCTTGTTGGACGCGCTCGACCAACGCCTGATCGGAACTCTGTTCGCTCATCCCCTTCCCCAAGCGTCACATCGGACAACCGCACCGGCAAACAGTTCGCCAGACCGGCGACTTTAGGGTAACTTATGGAAATTCAAGGTCCCTGACGCGGCCCGGCGGCGGCACAGGCCGCCACCTTAGCGATAATCCCTCACCCCGACAAGCGATGATGCGCAAAACGGACACTGATGTATTGATCATCGGCAGCGGCGCCGCCGGGCTCCGTTTGGCGCTGGAACTGGCCGATCATTGCCGGGTCGCCGTACTCGCCAAGGGCGTGCTGACCGAAGGCAGCAGCATGTACGCCCAAGGCGGGATATCGGCGGTGCTCGATCCCACCGACAGCATCGAATCGCATGTCGAAGACACGCTCGCGGCCGGCGCCGGACTCTGTCATTCCGATGCGGTGCGATTCACCGTCGAACGCGGCCCGGAGGCGGTACGCTGGCTGATCGAACATGGCGTACCCTTTACCCGCGAACAGGCGCCCGCCGGCGAGCACTTCCACCTCACGCGCGAGGGCGGTCACAGCCACCGGCGGGTGATCCATGCCGCGGACGCCACCGGCGCAGCCATCGAAACTTCGCTGGTTGCTGCCGCGCGCGGGCACCGGGGTATCCGTCTGTTCGAACGGCATATCGCCATCGACCTGATCACCACCAGCAAACTGGGCATGCCGGGCGCCAACCGCTGCGTCGGTGCCTATGTGCTGGATCGCGACGACGGCGTCGAAGTGTTCGGCGCACGCTTCGTCGTGCTGGCCACCGGCGGCGCCAGCAAGGTGTACCTCTATACCAGCAACCCGGATACCGCCAGCGGCGATGGCATCGCCATGGCCTGGCGCGCCGGCTGTCGCGTCGTCAACATGGAATTCAATCAATTCCACCCGACCTGCCTGTATCACCCGCATGCCAAGTCGTTCCTGATCACGGAAGCCGTGCGCGGCGAAGGCGGGCTGCTGAAGCTGCCGAACGGCGAGCGCTTCATGCACCGCTTCGATGCGCGCGCCGAACTGGCCCCGCGCGATATCGTGGCGCGCGCCATCGACCACGAGATGAAGCGCCTGGGCGCCGAGTGCGTCTATCTCGACATCAGCCACCGCCCGGCGGACTTCATCAAAGAACACTTCCCGACCGTCCATGCGCGCTGCCTGGAGTTCGGTTACGACATGACGCGTCAGCCGATTCCGGTCGTGCCGGCCGCGCATTACACCTGCGGCGGCGTGGCCACCGATCTGCATGGACGCACCGACATCGCCAAGCTTTATGCGATCGGCGAGACCGCACATACGGGATTGCATGGCGCGAACCGCATGGCCAGCAACTCGCTGCTGGAGTGTCTGGTATTCGCGCGCGCCGCCGCGCAGGACATCATCGCCGGACTCGCCGTAATCGACGCGCCGCCCGCATTGCCGGCCTGGGACGAATCGCGGGTGACCGATTCGGATGAGGAAGTCGTGGTCAGCCACAACTGGGACGAGCTGCGGCGTTTCATGTGGGACTACGTGGGCATCGTACGCAGCAACAAGCGGCTGGAACGTGCTTTGCGCCGAGTCCTGTTATTGCAGCATGAGATCCACGAGTACTACAGCAACTTCCGCGTCACCAACGATCTCATCGAGCTGCGCAATCTGGTTCAGGTCGCCGAACTGATCATCCGTTCCGCGCAGTCGCGCAAGGAAAGTCGCGGCCTGCACTACACGCTCGACTATCCCGAGCCGGATACGAGCCGTCCTCCGCAGGATACCGTGCTCACACCACCGACGCCGGAAGGACGAGAGACGATGGCCTGGGCGGGAAATCACTGAGGGCCACACTAAAACGCCCGGACGACACGACCGCCGGCTCAGCCACCGGCGCGCCTCGGCGGGTATATCGCGAGACGACGGTCTTCTGGCTTGGCGGCGACCGCCGCCTCCTCAGCGTGAACTACTGCACCGCGAAATCGTCATAGCCGGCCGCAGCGGCGGGATGGCACTCGACCGAAGTCACCTCGGCCGCCGGGGGGCCTTTCCATAACCACGCGCACAGCGCATCGACAGCGGACGCTGCGCCTTCGGCGTGCACCTCGACGCGACCGTCAGGCAGATTCCGCGCATAACCGAACACGCCGTAGGCGCGTGCCTGACTGCGCGTCGCGCCACGGAAGAACACCCCTTGAACGCGACCGCTGACGAGGCAGCGACGCGCACTGCTCATGGCAGGATCAAGGTGGCCGACTGCCCGGCCCTTAGCGCGCTATCCGCGGGCACGCTAAACAGGACCTCGACCGCGTATTGCGCGGGGCGTTCCGCAGCCACCGGCTCGGCACCGACGGCCAGGTGTTGCACCTCGAAGCGCTGGTCGCCGACGCGCACGGCCGCCGCCGAAGTCGCCTGCAGCGACGCCGCCTGGCTCTCTGTCAGCAACGCCCGCGCGCGCATCCTGTCGCGTTCGGCCAAGGACACCAGCGGCGTTGCCTGCTGCGTATTGATCACGGCCTGGCCGGGCCGCACATGGACGTCCAGCACGCG
>JBAYTM010000076.1:0-7984 GCA_041675685.1 Thiohalobacteraceae bacterium | reverse complement strand
GCTCGGCCTGCAGGGCGCCCGCGAGATAGGTCTCGATTTTGCGGCGCGCACCGCCGCCATCCTGATCGGAGAACTGTACCCCGATACCGGCGGCACGGCTGCCCTGCGCGCCCTTCGGCGTAATCCAGACGATCCTGCCGGCAACCGGCAATTTCTCGGTCTCTTCCATGAGCGTGAGCAGCATGAAGACCTCGTCACCGAGCTGGTAGGCCTTGTTGGTCGGGATGAACAGTCCGCCGTTTTTGACGAACGGCATATAGGCCGCATAGAGCGCGCCCTTGTCCTTGATGGTCAAAGAAAGGATGCCTTGGCGGGCGCCTTTTACGGTTGCGTTCATGCTGCTCCTCTAATTGCCGTTTCGGCCATCTTCATGCCGAAGCACCGGGTCGCGGCGTGGCGGCCCATTGGATCAAAAATTCTTCCAGCAACAATTGCCGGTTTACGCTGGACTGCAGCGCCAAACGGTAGCTCTGCCAGGTCCGCTCGAGCAGTTCATGTAGTCTGGGTAGCGCAATTTCTCTAGAAAGTGCTTGTAATATATCCTTTAAATCACTGTTCTTGAAAGGCGAAACGTCGCCGGATTTGCAGCGTATCAGGTCCATCAGAAAGCTGCCCACCCAGTATAACGGCCGCACCTGGGCATCGCTGGACCAATCGGCGGCCACGCGGATCGGATCTTCCTGGCGACGCCGCAACTGTAGCAGTTGTTCAAGCCATTGCCCGCGCTTGTGCAGGGTGTCGTCCTGCGCCAGTTGCAACGCCTGCAATGGCGCGCCGTCGGCAAGTTTCAGCAGCAGCACCGGGTCCGAGCTTTCGATCCGTGTCGCCAACCAGGCGCTGCCCTCGTCGATCGACGGCGCCGGGAACCGCACTTGTTGGCAACGGCTGCGGATGGTCGCCGGCAGACGCGCCGGTCGCTCGGTTATCAGCATCAGCAGCGTGTTATCGGAGGGTTCCTCGAGCGTCTTGAGCAGGCTGTTGGCGGCCGCATGATTGAGTTGCTCCGCCGGGACCAGGATCGCGACCTTGTAGCCGCCGGCGTGGCTTTTGTAGCCGAGCGCGCGCGACAGGTCGCGTATCTGATCGATAACGATGTGGGTCTTGTCTTCGAGCGGGACAACCACGGAGCAATCCGGATGCGTGCCGGCTTCGAGCAAACGGCAGGCAGCGCAGGTGCCGCACGCGTGGCCGTCCGGCACCGGGCTTTGGCAGAGGAGCGCGCGCGCGAAGGCCTCGGCAAAGGCGCGCTTGCCAATGCCCGCGGGACCCGTCAGCAATAAGCCGTGCGGCAGCCGCTGTTGTCGAGCGCGGCGCCGGAGTTGGTCCCATTGTTCGCGATGCCAAGGATAGTCGTATTCCATAAATTCAACTACGTACGCAATTACCTTCGTGTAAAACGTCCTTCATTACCCGGTCGAGTTGCGCCTGTACCTGCTCCAGCGTGGCGCCGGCGTCGATGATCCGGAAGCGTTCCGGCGCCGCATTCGCCCTTTCCAGGTAGGCGTCCCGGACCCGCTCGAAGAACGCGGCCTCCTCCTGTTCGAAGCGGTCGAGACTGCCGCGTTCGCCGGCGCGGGCCAGGCCGATATGCACCGGGACATCGAGCAACAGCGTCAAATCGGGTTGGAGCGCGCCCTGCACCAGGGTCTCCAGTTCGGCAATGCGCCGCTGCGACAGACCACGCCCTCCGCCCTGATAGGCATAGGTGGCGTCAGTGAAGCGGTCGCACAGCACCCATTCACCGGCGGCAAGGGCCGGTTCGATGGTCCGTGCCAGGTGCTCGGCGCGCGCCGCAAATACCAACAGCAGTTCGCAGTCGGCCGACATGCCTCGGTTGAGCGGATCGAGCAACAGTCCGCGGATCTGCTCGGCGACCGGTGTACCGCCCGGCTCCCGGGTCACACGCACGATCTTGCCGGCGGCCTCGAGGCAGGCGCGTATATAGGCCAGATTGGTGGTCTTGCCGACCCCCTCGCTGCCTTCCACTGTAATGAAACGTCCGCGCATGATGCTGCCCCGATCGCCGGGTTGTCCGGCGTGGTTAGTGTATCGGTCATGGGAGTTCGTCGCATCCCGTCCCTCTGTGCGGGCGTTCGCGTCTGGAGTCACGTTAATCGGCGATACGACCCGGGTGGAATATCGGCGACCGACCACTCGCCGACCCGCCAGCGTACCAGCCGTAAGGTCGGGTGGCCGACGTGGGCCGTCATCCGGCGCACTTGGCGGTTGCGGCCCTCGCGGATGACCAGTCGCAACCAGGTCGTCGGAATATTCCTGCGGGAGCGTATCGGCGGATCGCGCGACCAGAGCGCCGGTTCCGACATCGCCTCGACATCGGCAGGTCGGGTCGGACCGTCCTTCAAGGTTACGCCCTGCCGCAAGGCCTCGAGCGCCGCGGCATCCGGCGTGCCTTCCACCTGAACCCAGTATTCCTTCTCCTTTTCGAAACGCGGATCACTGATGCGCTGCTGCAGACGACCATCGTCCGTAAGCAGAAGGAGACCCTCGCTGTCGTAGTCGAGCCGGCCCGCCGGATAGACGCCGGGAAGCTCGATAAAGTCCTTCAGGCTCCGTTTGTCACCTTCCGGACTGAACTGCGAAAGGACCTGGAAAGGTTTGTTTAACAGTAGCAGCATGCCCAGGCGTCTGCGCGCGCTAGCGCTTGAGCTGGTACTTCCGCACCGCACGATTGTGTTCCTGCAGGGTTGCGGAAAACTGGTGGCTGCCGTCGCCTCGGCCGACGAAGAACAGCTCGTCGCCGTCCTCCGGGTGCAGCGCGGCGTGCAGGGAGTCTTTACCGGGCAACGCGATCGGCGTGGGCGGCAATCCGCCGCGCGTGTAACTGTTGTACTCGGTGTCGGCGCGCAGATCGCGCCGCCGGATATTGCCGTCGAAGTCTTTGCCGAGTCCGTAGATCACAGTGGGATCGGTCTGCAGGCGCATGCCCTTCTGCAAACGGCGCACGAACACGCCGGCGATACGCGCGCGTTCTTCCGCCAGACCGGTTTCCTTTTCGATGATCGAGGCCAGGATCAAAGCCTCGTAAGGCGTCGCGATCGGCAGGCCCTCGGCGCGCGTCGCCCAGGCCCGCTCGAGTTCCCGCTGCATCGCGCGGTAGGCGCGTCGGAGAAACTCGAGATCGGTCATACCGCGCGGAAAGTGGTAGGTGTCGGGCAGGAAACGGCCCTCGGGGTGTTCGTCCGGATGGCCGAGCGCCGCCATGATCTCCGCGGCAGATTTGTCCTGCAGCGTCTGCCGCAAAACGGGGTGCGCGCGAACGGCGACGAGCAGTTGCTCGAAGGTCCAGCCCTCGACGAGGGTCAGACTGTGCTGCATCACCTTTCCGGCGACCAGCTTTTGAATCAGCGCAGCCGGCGGGGTACCTGGCTCGATCCGGTATTCCCCTGCCTGCAGCCGTGCGGCATCCCCCGACCAACGCGCCATCCATTCCAAGAACCGTGGGTGTTCCAGGATGCCGCGTTCGGCCAACTCCTTTGCGATCCCGCGTACCGAACGTCCCGGCGGTACCTGCAGCACGGCGCCGGTCGCCGGCACGGTAAGCGAGGTCTGCTCGAAGGCGCGATATTCGAATGCCAACCAGCCACCGACGAGGCTGGCCGCCAATACCAGGAAACCGGCCAATCGAAACAGCCGGTCGCCTATTCCACGTGGCGGTCGACTTTGCGGTTTTTGGTCCTGCTCAGTCACAAGCGATCCCCTTGGAAGGACGTCCACGCAGCTCGGCGAGCGCCTGCTGTAAGCGACGGGTGACCGGGCCTACGTCCGCATGCCAGTGGCCCAACGCGCGAACCGGCCAAATGCCGATAAGGCTGTTGGTCAGGAACATCTCCTGCGATTCGTACAAGGCAGCCTCGCTTATGTCTTGCTCTACGCAGGGGATACCGAGTTCCCGTGCAAGATCGAGCACGACCGAACGCATGATACCGGCCACGCCGCAATGATCCAGACTCGGCGTCCACAAGCTGTCCTCCTGTACCAGGAACAGATTGGTGAATGTCCCTTCGATCACCTGCCGACGATCGTCCAGCATCAGCCCTTCCGCGACCTCCGATCCGTCCCATTCCGCAGTTGCCAGGACCTGTTCGAGCCGATTCAAGTGTTTCAGCCCGGCCAATCGGGCATTGCGGCTGAGTTGCTGATCGCAGAGACGCAGCTTGACGCCCTGGGTCGCGTGTGCGGCAGGATAGTTCGGCCATGGCTTCGCCAGAAGAATGCGCGTCGGTCGTGATGGAATCGGGGGTCTGTAGCCGCGCCCGCCTCCGCCGCGGGTAACCAGAATCTTGAGCACGCCGGTACGTGGCTGGTTCCGTTGCAGGGCGGCGGCCTCCGATGCCAACTGCGCAATGGAAGGCCGGGGGATGTTCAGGCGATCGCAGCCGTTCAACAGGCGCCGCATGTGCCGGTCCCAGAACTCGCAGGCGCCGTCCTGTACTGCAATGGTCTCGAACAATCCGTCGCCATACTGCAGGCCGCGGTCGCTGATCGGGATTGAAGCACCGGGTTCGCCATTGATGAGACAAGTCGTGTTCATGCGCCCGCATTCTAACCTATTCCGACGTCGGCCCCGGCAAAGGCGCCTGGCTAAGCGCGAGCAGCAAACCGCGTGCCTTGGCGCGGGTCTCCGCAAGTTCCTGGTCCGGATCCGAGTCGGCGACGATACCGGCGCCGGCTCGCAGCTCGACGCTGTTGCCTTGTTGTTCCAGCGTGCGGATCAGGATATTCAGGTCCAGATCGCCGTCGCGATTCAGATAACCCATCGAGCCGGTGTAGGCGCCGCGTGCCCGGCCTTCGAGCTCGGCAATGATCTCCATGCAACGCACTTTTGGACAACCGGTGATCGTGCCGCCGGGGAACAAGGCGCGGATGACCTGACCGGGCGTAACACCTGCGCGTAAACGACCTTGGACATTGGAGACGATGTGATGCACATGGGCATAGGACTCCAACGCCATCAGTTCATCGACCTGCACCGACCCGGGTTCACAGACGCGGCCGAGATCGTTGCGTTCGAGATCGATCAACATGATGTGTTCGGCACGCTCCTTCGGATGCGCCAGCAGTTCGGAGGATTGCGCGGCGTCCGCAACCACGCCCTGACCGCGTGGCCGCGTACCGGCGATGGGGCGCGTGTCTATGCTGGAGCCGCGTACCCGCACCAGGCGCTCGGGCGACGAGCTGATCACGGCTTGTCCCGGCCAAGTCGCAAGCCCATTGAAGGGCCCCGGGTTGTGCGCGCGCAGCCGACGGTACAGCTGCGCGGGCGGCACCTCGCTCGCGAACTTCGCCCGCCAGGTCCGCGCGAGATTGGCCTGGAAGACATCGCCATCGCGAATGTAGTCCAGTGTGCGACGCACCATGGCAAGGTACTGCGCCGGATCGTCCTCGGAGATCGATACAGAGGGAATATCTGCACCGCTTGGGGGTTCGTGGTCCGTGGCCACCGCGACGTCGAGCGCCATGGCGTCGAGCCGATCTTCGGTGCCAGGCTCGGTCATCAGCCAAAGGCTCGTATCCCGGTGATCGCGCACCAGTGCGGAACGAAAACGCGTCGCGATAGCAACCGGCGGTCCCGCGGTCGGCCGGGGCAGCCGCAGGCGCGGTTCGATCTGTCCGGCGAGTTCATAGCCGAGATATAAGAACCAGCCGCCGCGGAATGGCAGCGCCGCCACGTCGTCGTTCCGATGTGCCTTTGAGCGACCCCAAGCAAAATCCAAGGCCGTCAGAAAATCCGACTGCGTCGAACCGCCATGGAGTTCTCCACCAGCGTCCAGCCACAGCGATTCTTCGGGGTAGGCGAACAGGATGTCGTAACCTGCCTGAGGGCCGGGCGTGGTGCTCTGTAACAGATGCGGGTAACGCGCAGGGTGCAGTTCATGCAGGCGCAGCAGGTCCAGCGCGTAGGAGGCAACGCGCCGTATCACCGGCTGGTCGTGCCTCGGATTCTCCGGGCTGACTGGCATCTCGGCTCCGTCATCGGTGGCGCGCGAGCCGGTGGGGCGGCGGTGGCGCTCTATATCCGCCGCAGGACAATGGAGCCGTTGGTGCCGCCGAAACCAAAGGAGTTGGACAAGGCCACGTCGATCTTCATCTCACGGGCGCTGTTCGGCACGTAGTCGAGATCGCAATCCGGATCCGGCGTGCTGTAGTTGATGGTCGGCGGGGCCAACTGATGATGTATAGCGAGCGCCGTAAACACGGCCTCGACACCGCCTGCCGCGCCGAGCAGGTGGCCGGTCATGGACTTGGTGGAGCTCATCGCGACGGACTTGGCGTAGTCGCCGAGCGCCGACTTGACCGCCAAGGTCTCGGCCTTGTCACCGGCGGGTGTCGAGGTGCCGTGCGCGTTGATATAGTCGACCTGATCCGTATTCAGACCGGCGTCGCGCAAGGCGTTCAACATGCAGCGTTTGGCGCCCTCCCCGCCTTCGGAAGGTTGGGTCATATGATGGGCGTCGCCGCTCATGCCGTAACCGGCCAGCTCGGCGTAGATGCGTGCGCCGCGCTTGCGCGCATGTTCATATTCCTCGAGCACCAGGACGCCGGCCCCGTCGCCCAGCACGAAGCCGTCGCGATCCTTGTCCCAAGGGCGACTGGCCGTGGCCGGGTCGTCGTTGCGGGTGGACAGCGCGCGTGCCGCGGCAAAGCCGTTCAATCCCAAGGGTGTGGTTGCCATTTCCGCGCCGCCCGCGACCATCACGTCGGCGTCGCCGTAGGCGATGGTGCGCGCGGCCTCGCCGATGTTGTGCGTGCCGGTCGTACAGGCCGTGACAATGGCGATATTCGGACCCTTGAGCCCGTGCATGATGGACAGGTTTCCGGAGATCATGTTGATGATGCTGGCCGGGACAAAGAAGGGCGAAACTTTGCGGGCGCCACCGTCCAGCAACGCGCTGTGTTGCTTTTCGATGGTGTGTAGACCGCCGATGCCCGAGCCGATGGCGACGCCGATGCGTTCGGCATTCGCCTCAGTGATCTCCAGCCCCGCGTCCGCAATGGCCTGACACCCGGCGGCGACGCCGTAGTGTATGAACGGATCCATCTTCTTGACGTCTTTGGAAGAGACGTACTGGGTCACATCGAAGCCGAGGACCGTGCCGCCGAAGCGCACTGGGAAATTGGCGGTATCGAAGCTGTCGACCAGGCGGATACCGCCGCGACCCGCGCGAATGTTTTCCCAGGCCTCGGCCACGGTGTTACCCACCGGCGAAACTATGCCCAATCCTGTGATGACGACGCGCCGTTTTGACACCGGTCACTTCCCCGTACGTAGTGTGAAAGCCATTAGTGCCGGGCTTTCCGAGCGGCCGTTCGCCGCGACTCGCGGGCCGTCTTCAACGAGGCCGGTTCCGAGTATGACGAGCCGTGGCTTGCTTGGTCTCGAGGTACGCCGCAGCAGCGACGCCCCCGAAAAAGAAAAGGCCGCGCCCACCTGCGTGGTTGCGGCTCAGACATCCAGCCGAACGATTCAGCCCTGATGCGCGTTGATGTAGTCGATCGCCTGCTGAACCGTGGTGATCTTCTCGGCATCTTCATCCGGGATCTCACACTCGAACTCTTCTTCGAGCGCCATCACCAGTTCGACCGTGTCCAGCGAGTCGGCGCCCAGATCGTCAACAAAGGATGCCGCGTTCGTGACTTCCTCTTCTTTGACACCCAGCTGCTCCACAACGATCTTCTTGACGCGTTCTTCGACGTTACTCATGACAGATATGTCCTCCAGGAACATGGCCGCTAAGGCCGCGGCCGGTATTGTAGTGAAAAGCCTATGGCCAATCCAGCGAAAATCCGTCCTTGACAATCCTCATCCGGATAGCCGGACTTGGCCGCGGAGTCGCTTGGATTACAACCACCTAACGAACACTCGTGAATGCATTTCAAGCCATGTGCATACCGCCGTTCACGTGCAGGGTCTCGCCGGTGATGTAGGCTGCCGCGGGCGACGCCAGAAAGGCGACTGCATTGG
>JBAYTM010000075.1:0-8036 GCA_041675685.1 Thiohalobacteraceae bacterium | reverse complement strand
CCAACATCCATTTCGGCGTCGCCTCCAACAAGACGGTGCTGGCTTGGTTATCCGGCGCCCTCGCAGGGCTCTTCCTGGCCGCCCAGGCGGACGCAGCAAATCGACTGGAGTCGATTGACGTCGGCTCGCTGCCGGGCAACAAGGTCCAAGTGATTCTTAAGATGAGCGAGCCCGCGGAACACCCGCTGAGCTTCACCATCGACAATCCGGCGCGTATTGCGCTCGACCTGCCCGACACCGAGAACGGTCTCGGCAAGGCCTCCCAGCCGATCGGGGTGGGGCTGGCCAAGAGCCTTACGGCCGTCGAGGCCCAAGGTCGCACGCGCGTAGTCCTTAATCTGGTCCAGATGGCCCCGTACGAGACCCGCGTGGAAGGCAACCTGGTGGTCGTGACCGTACAGGACACCTCCAGCGTTGCGGCGACCACCATGGCGGCCAGCCCAGCGAACGCGACTGATTCGACGACCGCACCGGTCGCTTCGGGCAAACAGATCCAGAATGTCGACTTCCGTCGCGGTGATGCAGGCGAAGGCCGCATCGTTATCACGCTACCGAACAGCAACACGCCGGTGGACATGCGCCAGGAGGCCGGCCAAGTCGTTTTGGAACTCTACAACGTCGATCTTCCGGAAAGTCTGGAACGCAGACTCGACGTCACCGATTTCGCCACCCCGGTAAAGACCGTCGATACCTTTACCAAGGGCAAAAACGTGCGCATGGTCATCGCACCCACCGGGGAGTACGACCATGTCGCTTATCAAACCAACAATCTGTATACCGTCGAGATCAAGCCGACCACCAAAGAACAGCAGGAATTGCGTCGCCGCGAACAGCTCGGTTATACCGGTGAGCGGCTGTCGCTGAATTTCCAGGACATCGAAGTCCGCTCGGTCCTGCAGTTGATCGCCGATTTCACCGGCACCAACATCGTCGTCAGCGATACGGTCAGCGGCAACCTCACGCTGCGCCTGCAGAACGTTCCCTGGGATCAGGCTCTGGACATCGTCCTCAAGACCAAGGGCCTGGCGATGCGCAAGAACAACGACGTAATCCTGGTGGCCCCGAGCGAGGAAATCGCCGCGCGCGAGAAACTCGAGCTCGAGTCGCAGAAGCAAATCGAGGAATTGGCACCGCTGTACTCCGAGTACATTCAGGTCAATTACGCCAAGGCGGCCGATCTGGCCCTCCTTCTGAAAGGTGGTGAGGGCGCCTCCATGCTTTCGGATCGCGGTACGGTCGCCATCGATGAACGTACCAATACCCTGCTGCTGCGCGACACCGCCGAAAAACTTGCCGATATACGCAGCCTGGTAACCACGCTGGACATCCCGGTGCGCCAAGTGTTGATCGAGTCGCGGATCGTCATCGCCAGCGACGATTTCGCGCGTGATATCGGTGTTCGCCTCGGCGGGAACAGCTTCAAGTCGCATGGATCCAGCACCAGCCGACTGGTCGCCGGCGGTGTACCCGGGGACGTCGCCTGGAATGACGCGTTCTACCCGACGGGGATCGAAAATCCTGCCGGTTCCGGTAACGATGCGTTGCTGACCGATCTCGCCGTCAGCAATCCGATGGGCGCAATCAACTTTGTCATCGGGCGCGTCGGTAAGGATCTGTTGCGCCTGGAACTCTCCGCCATGCAGGCCGAGGGCAAGGGTGAAGTGATCTCCAGTCCGCGTGTTATCACCGCCAATCAGAAGGAGGCGACCATTCGCGACGGTGTGGAGATCCCCTATCAGGAGGCCTCCTCCAGCGGCGCGGCTACGGTCAGCTTCAAAGAGGCGGTGCTGTCGCTCCGCGTAACCCCACAGATCACCCCGGATGACCGCATCATCATGGATCTCGCAGTCAATCAGGACACGGTTGGCCAAGTGTTTGGCGGTATTCCAAGCATCGACACCCGTGCGGTGGAAACCCAGGTGCTGGTCGATAACGGTGAGACCGCGGTGTTGGGCGGCATCTACATCCAGGAAAACCGGAACGAAGTGGATAAGATCCCGTTGCTGGGCGACCTTCCGGGTGTGGGAGCAGCGTTCCGCCAGACCCGCAAACTGAACAACAAATCGGAGCTGCTGGTCTTCGTCACACCGAAGATCGTCAAGGACAACCTGGCCGCATACTAAGCAGCCGTTCCGACTTGTAAGCCGCCAGCATTTCTGGCATACCATGCCCGGCATGAGCAACATGCCGGGCAATGTATTTCTGGTCGGCCCAATGGGCGCCGGCAAGACCACCATCGGGCGGCAACTGGCGCGCCTCCTCAAGCGCGAGTTTTTTGATAGCGACCGCGAGATCGAACAGCGCACCGGAGTCAACATCCCGCTGATCTTCGAATTGGAGGGCGAGCCGGGCTTCCGCAATCGCGAGCGCTGCGTCATCGATGAGCTCACCCTGCTGCCGAATATCGTCCTGGCCACCGGCGGCGGCGCCATCCTCGATCCCGACAACCGGAGGCACTTGGCCGAACGCGGCACCGTCGTCTACCTGGAAACCTCGGTCGAGCAGCAGCTGAGCCGCACCGGCCGCGATCGAAACCGCCCCCTACTCCAGACGGACAATCCGAAGCAGCGGCTTGAAGAGCTGCTGGCCGTCCGCGACCCGCTGTACCGAGAGATCGCCGATCTCGCCGTGCCGACCGACGGACGTACCGCACGCGACGTGGTCAACCAGATCCTGCGCACAATCAAGCCACCGGCCAAGCGCAAACGCGCCGCCCGCTGAGGGCGCTTTGCCTGCGGTGGCGATTCTTTATATCCTTGCGCTCTTGACCAGCCCGCGCGTACTGCGGCAGGAATCCCATGCATACACTGCAAGTTGAGCTTGGCGAACGCAGCTATCCCATCCACATTGGCACGCATCTGCTGGCCGATCCGGCCCTGTTCGCGCCGCACATCCATGGCAAACAGGTCCTGGTGGTGAGCAATGTAACGGTTGCGCCTCTTTATCTCGACGCCCTGGAACACGCCTTGCCAGGCGGCCACCTGCGCCACATCGAGCTTCCTGACGGCGAGGCGTACAAGACCCTCGACACGCTGAACGGTATCTTCGACACTTTGCTGGAAAACCGCTTCAACCGGCGCTGCACCCTCGTCGCGCTGGGCGGCGGTGTCGTGGGCGATATCTGCGGCTTTGCCGCGGCGAGCTACCAGCGCGGCGTGGATTTCATCCAGGTGCCGACCACCTTGCTGGCCCAGGTCGATTCTTCCGTCGGCGGCAAGACCGGGGTCAACCACCGGCTCGGCAAGAACATGATCGGCGCCTTCCACCAACCCAACTGTGTTGTCATCGATACCGAGACGCTCGGCACGCTGCCGGATCGCGAGTTGTCGGCCGGACTGGCGGAAGTCATCAAATACGGCCTGATCCGCGATGCCGAATTCTTCGCCTGGCTGGAAGCCAATATGGATCGGTTGCTTGCGCGCGACCCCGCGGCGCTCGCCTATGCCATCGAACGCTCCTGTCGCAACAAGGCGGAAGTAGTCGCCGCCGACGAACGCGAGGGCGGCCAACGTGCCCTGCTGAACCTCGGTCATACCTTCGGCCATGCCATTGAAACAGGTATGGGCTACGGCACTTGGCTCCACGGCGAGGCCATTGGCACCGGGATGCTGCTGGCCGCCGATCTCTCCGCGCGCCAAGGCTGGTTGAGCCCCGCACAGGTCGAACGTATCGGCCGCGTATTGGAACAGGCGCGGCTCCCGGTCCGTATACCGGCCGCAATGGACAGCGAGCAGTTTCTGGAGCTGATGGCGGTCGATAAAAAGGTACTCGACGCCGGACTGCGGCTGGTCCTTTTGCGCGGCATCGGAGAGGCGATCGTCACCGGTGAATTCGACGCCGGACAGTTGCGTACGACACTTGATACGGCGCATGACCGTGCCGTCGCCTAGTCTTCGCCGCACCGACGCGGCCGCGACGCTGCAGACATCTCGGGCGTGGACGTGACGGCAAGCGACCCTGTCGGCCCGCTCGCGCCCTACGCGGCGACCGCCGCGGCTTCCCGCGGACGCCGCTACCGGGAGGACAAACCCGCCTATCGCAGCGAATTCCAGCGCGATCGCGACCGCATCATCCACTCCGCCGCGTTTCGCAGGTTGGAGTACAAGACCCAGGTGTTCGTCAACCACGAGGGAGATCTGTTCCGCACACGCCTGACGCATTCCATCGAAGTCGCGCAGATCGCGCGATCTGTCGCCCGCGCGTTGCACCTCAACGAGGATCTCACCGAAGCCATCGCTCTCGCCCACGACCTCGGCCACACGCCGTTCGGCCATGCCGGCCAAGACGCGCTCAACGCCTGCATGAAACCTTACGGCGGTTTCGAGCACAATCTGCAGTCCCTGCGCGTGGTCGACGAACTGGAAGAACGCTACGCGGAGTTCAGCGGCCTGAACCTGACCTTCGAGGCGCGCGAGGGCATTCTCAAACATTGCTCGACGATCAACGCGCGCGAACTGGGAGAGCTCGGTCGGCGTTTCCTGGAACGAACCCAACCCAGCCTGGAAGCGCAGGTCACGGATCTCGCGGATGCCATCGCCTATAACAGTCACGACGTCGACGACGGATTGCGCGCACGACTGATTGATCTCGACGCTCTGAATCAAACGGCACTGTTTCGCGAACAATATGGGGAAGTGCGCGGAAGCCACCCCGAACTCCCGCTGCGCCGCACGGTACACGAGGTGGTCCGGCGCATGATCAACCGACAGGTCGTGGATCTGGTCGAAACCAGCAGCCGGTTGCTCGAGGCCGCCGCGCCCGCCGACATCGAATCCGTACGGCACCAACCCGGGCCCCTGATCGGCTACAGCGAGGGTATGCGCGCGCAGAATCTGGAACTCAAACGCTTTCTGCGCACGCATCTTTACCAGCACTACCGCGTACACCGTATGACGACCAAGGCCTCACGCGTGGTTTCGGCACTGTTCGAAGCGTTCATCGAGGACACCCGGCTGCTGCCGGACGAGGCCCGCGAACAGGCGCAGCGTCTCGAGGCCGCCCAGGGCACGTCCGGGCGCGCACGCAGCGTCGCGGATTACATCGCCGGAATGACCGACCGTTATGCGATCACCGAATACGAACGGGTCTACAATCCCAGGGAGTTGACCTGAAGGTCAACAGAGATAAGGTGCAAGAGACAAGTTACAATGTGACGCCGAATCTCAGCCACATTGCTTGGTGGATTGTTTTACTTGCCTCTCACCTCTCGCCTCTTGCCTCTGTCTAACCCATGCGCATCTATATGCAAACGCCCATCGGCGAGGACGTCATTCCCAAGTACTATCATCTGCACTTGCAGGAAGACTTGCTCGAGGGCTGGACATTGATTCGGGAATCGGGACGTCAAGGCTCCGGGGGCCGCGTCGTCAAAACGCACTTCCGGGATCGCGAATCCGCTGAACTGGCGCTACAGAAGGCGCGCGACGACCAGTTGAAGCGCGGCTACCGGGTGGTCTTCGTTCAGGGATCGGACCAGCCTTGAATTCACCGAACCAGCATTCAGCGGTCACCGACTATCTCGCGGTCCTCGGACTCGAGCGCGAACCCTTCCTCGATCAGGTCGACGACCGTTTCTTCTATGCCGATCCGATCCTGATACAACGGCTGGATCTCCTCCAGCACCTGATCCGATTCAGCGACATGCTGCTCGGCGTAATCGGTCCGAGCGGCAGCGGCAAGAGCACGTTGCTACGCCAGTTCAAGTTGCGCGGCGACACCGGCTCGCGCCGCTGCTTCGTCCATGCCGCCCAGATCCAGAAGTCCAGCGACCTGCTGACAAAATTGGCCGAGTGTCTCGACCAGGGCCCCAACGCCGCACCGGACCGCCTCGCCGCGGACCTGCTACGCCATTTGCGGGCATTGCAGTTAGGGGCGCAACGGGTGGTTCTCGTCGTAGACGACGCCCACCTGCTGCCGGAAAAGGCGCTGTCGGACCTGCTCCAATTGGCAGGCGACGCCCGCCAGACGCTCCAACTGATGCGCGTAGTGTTGTTCAGCGAAGCCGGGCTGGAACAAAAGCTCGCCGAGGCCGGGCTGCATATCCCGCAGCAGCCGCTGATCCACAACCTCGAGATACCACGCTTCGACGAGCAACAGACGGCAGCCTATTTGATGTATCGGCTGGCCGTCGCCGGGTACTCGGGCGACAGCCCGTTCAGCCTGACCGAAATCCGCGCACTGCATAAGGCCGCGGACGGCCTGCCCGGGCGGCTCAACGTGCTCGCCCACGAAACGCTGATGGAACGCGCGAACCGCATCGCGTCGCGCAAGGCGTCCGCCTCGTCCGGCAGCGGCCAGCCCAAACGGCGTCCCGCTTTGATCGGCGCGGTGATTGTGGGCGTGGCGCTGCTGGGCGCCGCGAGTTGGTATTTCGGGCCGTGGGGGTCGCGAACCGGCAGCCACGAGCCGCCAATCGTTTCGGCCATACCGGTACCGACCGCGTCGCCGCCGCTGCCCGACGCCCCCGCAGCCGCGGCGCAAGCGCCGCCTGCCTCGGCTGCCCCAAAGAAAGAGCCGATAACCAATTTAGAGTCTCATATAAATATCTCGGACGCGTCTGAAAACAAAGGCGTTTCTTCGCGTGATCAGACGACCGAAGACGACATGACGCGAGAAACGCCGGCCACCGACTTGCCCGAGCAGGAGATTTCCGCGCAGGCCGAGCCGACGCGCTCCCGGGTCGGCACTCCAACCGAAGGTGCGCACGGTCCGGACGACGGGCCGCCTGCGGCACCCGTACTTGCGGAACAAGGGGAACAAACAGCCGCGGAACCCGCACGGCAGCCGTCAACCGCTGATGCCGTCGTCGAGCCGACGGTTCAGCCGGAACCGGCTGCACCAGTTCAGCCACAACAGGCCAGCCGGACCGAAGCTTCCGAGACGCCAGCCACCGCACCGAGCGCCGAGGCGGCGCAGCAAACGGAGGGCGGACCGGCGACATCGCCCGCCGCGACCGCGGTCGAGCCGGCGCGCGAGCCCTGGCTGTTGGCGCGGCCTCCGGACCGCTTTGCGCTGCAACTGCTCGGCGTCCGCAGCGAAGCATCGCTTCGCGGCTATCTCGCCCGACACCGCCCGCCGGCCCCGATCGCCTATTTCCGCACCCAATATAAAGGTGGCGAGTGGTTCGTTTTGGTGCAGGGCGACTATCCCAGTATGGCCGCGGCGCGCGCAGCCGTCGCCACGTTGCCGGCCGCAATACGTAAGGGCCAGCCCTGGCCGCGTAGCTTTGCGGCCATTCACGCGGACATCGGCAACGCCGAATGAGGCCGGAGCCCTTCGCGAACGCCCAGAGCGGCACGCGACAGTCCGCGCGAGCGCGGAGTAAAATCCCTTAGCAACCCTCCGCGACGTGAATTGAACGTCCATCTGGCGGGCGCTATACTTGCCGGCCGCTCGGGGCCGGTCACGCCCGCGCCCCGCAGATTTCGGCTTCCTTGCCACCGCGGAGTTTCCGAAGTTGAACAGCTCGAGAGGTCCGGCCATGAGTCGTGGAGGTTTGCCGCCCAAACAGGGGCTCTACGACCCCCGCAACGAGCATGACGCCTGCGGCGTCGGCTTTGTCGCCCAGATCCAGGGCCGCAAAAGCCATGCGATCGTGCGCCAGGGCCTCAGGATTCTCGAAAACCTGACGCATCGCGGCGCCGTCGGAGCCGATCCTCTCGCCGGCGACGGCGCCGGCATCCTGCTGCAAATCCCTGACGCGTTTCTACGCGCCGAATGTGCCATCAGCGGTATCGGGCTCCCCGCAGTCGGCGAGTACGGCGTCGCCATGCTGTTTCTGCCGCAGCCCGACACGACCCGCGCGCAGTGCCAAGCGCTGCTGGAGCGGATCATCGCGGAAGAAGGCCAGTCGCTGCTCGGCTGGCGCGACGTACCGGTCGACAACAGCTGCCTTGGTCAATCGGTCAAAGACGTCGAGCCGCGGGTGCGCCAGCTGTTCATCGCGCGCGGACCCGAATGTGCTGACCAGGACGCTTTCGAGCGCAAGCTCTTCGTGATCCGCAAACGCGCCGAGAACGGCGTGCGCGAATCGGGTT
>JBAYTM010000074.1:0-8039 GCA_041675685.1 Thiohalobacteraceae bacterium | reverse complement strand
CATCCAAGTCGCCCAGGAGCTCGGCCAGTTCGGTAATGCGTTCACCGACGTTCGGATGGAGTACTTCGCAACGGGTCAACTCGGCGAGATAGGGCTTGTGCTTTTCCCGGAAGCCGACCAGCGCACGCTGCATCTTGCGCACGAACTTGGCGCCAAGGCGCGCCTTGGTGCGGTAACCCCAGTGCGGCCCACGCAGTGGCGGCAGCACCGTCTCCGGCGTCACCTTGCCGATGTGCGTGAGATTGCCGAGCAGCACGTCCTGCTTGGCGTCGATCTGCGCCTCGGGCGCCAGGTGTTGCAGGCTGCAACCGCCGCAGACGCCGGCATGCGCGCAGCGTGGCACGACGCGCAGCGGCGACGGGTCGAGTACGCTATCGACAACGGCCTCGTCGTGTTTTTTGCGTTTCTCGACGATGCGCGCGCGCACCCGCTCGCCCGGCAGCGCACCATCGACGAACACCGCCTTGCCCTCGACCCGCCCGACACCACGCCCGTCATGCGACAGCGACTCGATCGACAGTTCGACGGGCTCGGCGGGGAGACGCGGTTTACGGGAACGGCTCATGCGAAAGATCCAATCTGATTTTTTTGAACCGCCAAGACGCCAAGGCGCCAAGAGAATTTATTGAAAAACCCTTCTATCTTTTACATCGATCTTGCTTGGCGTTCTTGGCGCCTTGGCGGTTCAATACTTTTTCTTGGCGAGCTTGGCGCCTTGGCGGTTCAATACCTTTTCTTGGCGAGCTTGGCGCTTTGGCGGTTCCCGACTCTACCGCCACGCCGAGAGGAATTCCTCGAAGTGGGGTTTGTTCTCGCTCTTGAGATAATCGCGCAGCTGTCGGCACTCCGCGTCGTATTCGGCCGCGGTGAGTTTACCGCGCACGAGTTCGAAACGCAGGTAGACGAGATAGGTGTTGAGCACGTCGGTCTCGCAGTAGTTGCGTATATCCTCGATGCCGCCGGCCAGGTATGCGTCCCATACCTTGGCGCCGCTCATGCCCATCTTGCCGGGAAACCCGAGCATGGTCGCGACCTCGTCGAGGGGCGCGACGGCGCGCGCCTGATAGCAGGCGATGACGTCCATCAGATCGGTATGACGCGCGTGGTAGCGACTGATGTAATTGTTCCATTTGAAGTCGCGGTCGTCGTCGCCGGTATCCCAGTAACGCGGTGCGGAGATGCCGTGCAGCAAGGCGCGGTAATGCAACACCGGCAGATCGAAACCACCGCCGTTCCAGGACACCAGAGTCGGCGTGAACTTGTCGATACCGTCGAAGAAGCGCTGCACGATCTCCTTCTCGTCGGCCGCCGCATCGCCGAGCGACCAGACCTTCAAGGCGTCCCGCGTGCGCAACACCGCCGAGATCGCGACCACGCGGTGCAGGTGCAGTTTCAGGAACTCGCTGCCGCCGGTCTCCTGCCGACGCATGTGGAACATCGCCTTGGCGACGTCTTCGTCGCTCAGACCCTCGAGACCATGCAAGCGCCGTCCCGCGTCGAGATCCGGTACGGTCTCGATATCGAATACCAATACGTTCATGAATAGAGCCTTTCAATAGTACTCAGGTCGAACTTTAACCGCGAAGGACGCGAAGGCGCGCAAAGGAGGACATGACTGGAGAAAAAAGCCCAATCGGGAACGCATTCTTCACGGGGATACCCGTCGCAAACCCGGAACCGGTCTCTCAAGCGTTAATGGTTTCGTTGTGCGCCTTCGCGTCCTTCGCGGTTAAATTGCCTTCATTTACTTCTGCGTCCAACCACCCGAACCGCCCTGATACCACCAGCCGCCCGGTGCGTTATCGATCCAGCGGCGGGCGAAGGTGGCGCGGATATCGGCTTCCCATTCGGGGTGGCCGTTGGCGCGGGCGATCTCGGCGTACAGGGCCGCACGGTCGCGGTTCTCTTCGGCCAGCAGTTGCTGCACACGGCTGCGGTCGCGCAGCGGTACGGCGTTCAGATCGCGCAGGGCAAGCTGACCGTCGCCGGTCATGCCGACCGCGCCGCTCGCGTAATGCGGCGCGAGGCCGCCGTGGCGCTGTTCCATCGCGCGGGTGAGGTTCTGGATCGCCGGGGTCTGGATGTCGATATTGGGTGCAGCCTCGGCCGGGCTGATCAGCCAGTCCAGGGTGCCGACCAAGGCGACCACCAAGGCGTTCGCCCGCTGCGATTGGGGCTGAGGTTGCGCCTCCGGTGCGGGTGCCTGCTCGCCTTCCGTCCCGTAGACCCGGTTGATGATGCGATCGGCCGCCTCCTGGGCCGCGGCCGCGGGGAAGTACACATTGATGGTGACACAGGCGGCCAGCAGCGCGAACATCGCCAGCAGCACGGGCATACGCAGATGGAACATGGGTTGCTCTCCTCGCTTGCAGCGCCTGCCTGGCAGGCATTCAGATTATCAACGCACCACCGGCGACGGTTCCAGGGTGACGGCTTTCAGCCGGTCGATCAGCGTGTGCCAGTCTACCCGATCCGCATAGCCGACGACATCGAGCCGCGGCGGCAGAAGGCGACCTTTCACGATGTAGTAACCATTCGGCGCCGGCGCCACCCCACCCATGCGACAGATGCCGTTCTCCAGCGTGCAGCTGAGACCGATCCGGTCATAGGGAAATTCCTCGAACACGCCGAGAAAGGTCCGCGACAACGCGCCGCCCACTCCGCCGCCGAGGCTGGAAAGATTGTCCACGGCCTTCTGGCTGATACGGTGTCGCGACCTGTCGTCCTCGGGCGTCGCGAAGCGCGCGTCGAAGGCCACCGGCTGCCAGGCCTCCATATAAAGTTGGCTGACATGGCCGCTGAGGCGGCCCTCGATCTTGCCGAACTCGAAGGTCCGGGTCAGCGCCTCCAGGTCGAGATTCTCGATCGCCAGATCGGCACGCAAGCGGGGGATACGGCCAAAGGGTTGTTCGAGATGCAGGTTGCGGACCGTCAGTTCGCCATCGAAGGCGCGCACCAGCAACACGCCGCCGACCTCGAGCCGGCCATCCAGGTATTCGACGGACGGAATCATGCCCGACAATTGACCGCCGAACTCCGGCCAGCCCAGCGCCGAACTCACCGCCAGCATGGATACCGGCGTCAGTACGCCATCGAAGCGCCACTGCATGTCTTCGCTGCCCGGTTCGCGCAACGATAAGCGATCGATCATCAACTGGCCGTCGAGCACCGGGATGCGGGTCGGTTCGCGCAGTTCGAAATCCATCCCACGGCTGACCACCGCGAGTCCCGCCGCACCCAGCGCAAGCCGGTACAGGCTGCCGCTGTCCCAATGGAGTTCGGTGGTGCGCGGCGCCTCGTCGTTGGCCCAGTCGACCACGCCGTGCAGGTTGGCGAAGCCAAAGCGCTCGTCGGCGTCGACGACGTCCAGCCCGGTCAGCTCGACCCGCAACGCGGTCTCGCCATCGGCGCTGTAGCGATAGCGACCTGCGAAGCGGCCTGCGGTCTCCAGCGCATCGCCAAGTTGGCCGTGCAGCCAGGGCTGAATGTAATTCAAATAGGCACCCGGCAGGCGCGCCTCGCGCAGATCCAGATCGATGCTCTGCAGTTGGACGGCCTCGGCGAACTGCAACGCAATATCGGCGGACGCCTGCGCCACGCCGGGGTGATCGAGCTGCACGCCGTTCAATTGCAAGCGCCGTGACGCGCCCGCCCAATGCAGATCGCCGGCGAGCCGTACCGGATGGTCGGCGGTGAATTCCAGATAGAGCGGATCGACGAACAGGGCGCCTGCGTCCAAGCCGATGCGTGCGCGTCCCCGCCAGTCCTCGCCCTTCGATTCGCCGTCCAGGTGCAAAGCCAGCTTCAGATCTTCCGCCGCCTGGGTGCCGCTGGCATTGCTGAACCTGACCGCCTCGCCCGCGAGTTCCACCTGCACGGCGGTCAGGGTCGCTGCGTTGCCCTGCGCGCGGATGTCCGTATCCAGGATGCCGCTCAGGCTGTAGCCGGGCAGCGGCGAGAAGCGGTTCAACAGAGCGAGCAGTTCATGGCCGTCCACCTGACGCCCATGCAGTTGCAAGCTCCACTCGTCGCCGACGCCCGTCTCCGCGACGAGTTCCCAGCGACCGCCCGCCAAGCCCACGCCCTGCAGTTGTACGCGCAGCGCACCGGTTACCGAATCCCGGCTGATATCGGCCGCCCCGGTCAACGGCCCGTCCAGCAGTTGGTCGATCTCGACGGTTCCGCGGCATCGCATCCTGGGTGTATCCAGCCGCAGTTCGTTGCAACGCAGGCGTACGCCCCGCACGGCGCCGATCGGCGCAGGCAGGGTCAGCGCGGCAATCGAGATGTCGCCACGCTGTCCATCGTCCGCAAGTTCGAGATGCAGACGCATGTCCTGCGCCTGCCAGCCCCCGCCCTGCAGGTCGCCCAGCACGATCTCGAGCTGATCGAATGCGGCGGCCGGCGCGGTCGCCAGCGCCATGATCAGCGCGAACACTTGCCAGTTGGGAATGCAGCGAAAGGGATTCACCGGCGGAACTATAACTGCAATGACGGCGATGGGCATCGGGCTCCGGCGTGCCGCGTTATCAGAGACGCGTGTATGATCCCGGCGACTGCAACGTTCAGCGGGTCTCGACTATGGCGATGAACCACAAGACCGTCCTCATCACCGGCTGTTCCAGCGGCATCGGCCACTATGCGGCGCGCGGGCTGAAGGCGCGCGGCTACCGGGTGTTCGCCACCGCGCGCAAACCGGCCGACGTCGAGCGTTTGCGCGGCGAGGGCCTGGAGAGCCTGCTGTTGGATCTGGACAGTTCGGCATCGATCCGGGCGGCGGTGGAGGAACTGCTGGAACTCACCGCCGGACGGCTCTACGGTCTGTTCAACAACGGGGGTTACGGTCAGCCCGGCGCCGTGGAAGACCTCTCGCGCGACATGCTGCGTGCCCAGTTCGAGACCAACGTCTTCGGCAGTATCGAGCTGACCAATGCGGTCATCCCGATCATGCGCCGCCAGGGCTACGGACGCATCGTGCAGAACAGTTCGGTGCTGGGGCTGGTGGCCTTGCCCTATCGCGGCGCCTACAACGCCAGCAAGTTCGCGCTGGAGGGCTTTTACGACACCTTGCGACTGGAGCTCGCCGACACCGGTATTCAGGTTTCACTGATCGAACCCGGTCCGATCGAAAGCCGCTTTCGCGCCAACGCCTATGCGGCCTATCAGCGCGGCATCGACGCCGAGCACAGTCCTCATCGCGCACGCTATCGCGGCGTGGAGCAACGGCTGACCAAGGCCGGCCCCGCCGCGCCATTCACCCTCGGCCCCGAAGCGGTATTGGTGAAACTCATGCACGCGCTGGAACGCCCGCGCGCCCGCGCCCGTTACTATGTGACCTTTCCGACCTGGCTGTTTGGAACGCTGCGACGGGTGTTGCCGACGCGCGGCATGGATTGGGTGTTGCGGCGGATTTCTCGGTACTAGGTGCTAGGTGCTAGGTACTAGGGCCGAGGAAAAAAGCCTTCGACCCTCTCGTCGGCCCTAGTACCTAGCACCTAGTACCTGCTGTTAAACAGGCCCAAGGTCCCGGTGGGCGGGGCCTTCGATGACTTTGACGTAGGCATCGAAACGCGAGCCGTGGCAGGGGCAGTCCCAGGTCTTCTCATCGCTGTTCCACTGCACCACGCAACCCAGGTGGGTACAGGCCGCGGAGCATTCGGAAAACGCGCCCTCGGCATCGCGGTAGACGGCTACCTTCTTCAGACCGCGGCGCAGGATGGCGCCCGCACCCGGTGCGATATCGTCGCGGGTGCTCACCTCGCCCGAGGTCATCAGGTCCAGGTATTGTCTCGCGACGTTGAGATTCTCTTTGGCGAAGGTCGAGGCGGCGCGCAAGCTCTTGCGCGATGGAGCGTAGAGCGAGGTCCAGGGATTGTCGCGGCCGAGGATGAGGTCGCTGATCAACATACCGCCGAGCGTGCCGTGGGTCATGCCGTTTCCGGAGTCGCCGGTGATGATGAACACATTGTCCGCGTCGCGCGGGTTGCGGCCGATGAAGGCGAGTCCGTCCGTGGGTTCGAATACTTGGCCCGACCAGCGGTGGGCGACCGCGCCCAGCATGGGAAAGCGTTCACGCGCCCAGTCTTCCAGGCGCGCGAAACGCGCGTCGGCGTCGTCGGCCTGTCCGGTCTTGTGGTCTTCGCCGCCGACCACCAGCATGTCCTGCGCGGCATCCGCACTGTCGCCCGGCGCGATGCGGACATAGTGATAAGGGTCCGGCGTATCCCAGTACAAGGCCTGCGGGACGCTGCCGCGCGGGACCGGCGCCGCGATGACGAAGCTGGTATAGGGCGCCTGCTTGGTGTGCATGACCAGGCGATCGTTGATCGGAGTATTGGTGGCGACCACCAGCGCGCCGGCGGTGACGACCTTGCCGTCGCCCGTTTCGATGCGCGCGCGATCGCCGCCCTCGACCTTGTCGACCGCCGATCCGGTAAAGATTCGACCGCCCTGCCGGCGCACGGCGGCGGCGAGACCGGCCAGATATTTCAAGGGATGAAACTGCGCCTGATCGGGAAAACGCACGCAGGGGCCGGTATCGAAATCGCCGAGCGGTGCGCGCTCGATCAATGCCGCGTCCGCGAATCCGGCACGGCGCGCCGCTTCGAGCTCGGCCTCGAGGTCGTGCTGTTCGCCGTCCGGTGGGCTGAACAGATAACCGTCAAGCCGCGCGAAATCGCAGTCGATGTTTTCCGCCGTGACGATCTGCTCGATCCGGTCGATGGCCGCGGCATGACTCTCCGCCGCCAGGCGCGCGCCGCCTGCGCCGTGCAGGCGTTCGAGTTCGGTGAAGTGTTCGTCGATCGCCCAGGCCAGGTGCGCCGTGGTACGGCCCGTCATGCCGCCGCCCACCGCGCCTGCATCCACGACGATCACGGCGCGGCCCGCCTGCGCGAGCAGATAGGCGGTCGTCAGTCCGGCGATGCCGGCGCCGACGATGCAGACGTCCGCGTTCGCGTCCTGCACGAGCCGACCGTCATTGGCGATGGCTTCGGCCGTCGCCATCCAAAGCGAGGTCTTGCGTCCTGTCTGCAATCCCATCCTGGAATCCCCCTTTAGATCCGTCCTGGCCGCGTCGAGGTCAGTCGCCATCGCCCTCGTCGATGTGCCCGGCCAGCACCCGTTCGAGCACGACAAGGTCCACCGGCTTGACCAGATGCAGATCGAACCCGGCCGCCGCCGAACGGCGCTTGTCCTCGGCCTGGCCCCAACCGGTCATCGCGATCAACAGCATCGATTCGCCATCGCCCTGCGCGCGTATCCGACGCGCCACGTCATAGCCATTCAGCCGCGGCAGACCGATATCGAGCAGAACCAGGTCGGGGCGGAAGGTTCGCGCGGCCTCCAGGGCGGCGATGCCATCGTAGACGGTGCAGGTCTCGTGACCCAGCAGGTCAAGAACCATCGTCATACTGACCGCCGAATCCTTGTTGTCGTCGACCACCAGGACCCGGCGTTTGATCAGCGCCGCGACGGGCTCCGGGTCCTCGGCAAGCGCGGGGGCATGATCCGACAAGGGGAGCCGGACGACGAACAGGTTGCCGGTGCCCGGACCCTCGCCGTGCGCCTCGACCGTACCGCCGGGCATGGCGAACAAGCCGCGAAGTTCCCGATCGGTTTTGCTTGTGGCTCCGGAGCGGTGCAAGCACTCGATGTTCACAGGCGGATCTCATTCGCGCGACCGGTGATGGCCGCAGTCGATGAAATTCTGCTATGAGAGACGCGGCGGCGATTTGCGAAAACGCAATCGCGCGGACGCTGGGGCGCATCCGCACTCGTATCAGGGCCGACGCCTGCACCGCTCCCTGCGCCTTACATCTCGCCGATGCGCCGTGCGAAACTCTAGACACGTTGGCAGTTGGTGAACTCGACGACCGTCTCGGGATCGGTCGGTCCCTTGGTCATCCACATGATCAAGCGGATCATCGACCGATCGATAAATCCGTAGCGGGGATAATCCAGCCTGCCCGCGAACACGGCCAGTTCGCGCGGATGCCAGGCGATCTGCCTGAGGAACTTGCGGAGATAGGGATTGGTCT
>JBAYTM010000073.1:0-8051 GCA_041675685.1 Thiohalobacteraceae bacterium | reverse complement strand
CGTCGCGAATCAGCAAGGTGTGCTCGGTAAGCTCCAATATCTCACCGCACTTGAGACAAAGCTCCACCGGATTGGCTACCGCTTCGCGGGTATTCTCGTTGACCAGCCGCATGACGTCGCTCAATCGTCGACCCTGTATGGTTTTCAGGGACCAGCCTGTCAGGCGTTCGGCGACCGGATTAAGGTATTCGATACAGCTGCTTTCGTCGGTCGTGATGACCGCATCACCGATCGAGTATAACGTGACTTCGGCGCGTTCCTTTTCCTGGTACAGCGCTGTTTCCGATTCCCGAACGCGATCGAGGGCATCGCGCAATTCGCCCTGCTGAATTAGCAGATAATCGAGCGCCTTATTGAAGAATTTACCGAGAAATCCGAATTCGTCGTGGCGCTGCTCGTCGAAGCGCGCCTCGTCGTCGCCCTCGACGAAACGTTCCGCCGTGCGCACCATGTTGAGAAAGGGCCGCGTCAGCACGCGCTGCAGTATCCATTGCAGAATGAACCCGAAGGCGAGGAACAACCCCCCCATGGTGATCAGCAGTTCCTTGCGCTTGGCACCGGTCACCTGCTCGATGTCGGGATGGTAAAGCCGGATATGCGCAACCGGCGCGTCCTTCTGGAATCCAGGGTAGTTCGTCAGAGACTGATCCAGGTAGTTGGTTTCCGCGGAGGTCTCCCCGAAGCGAAAATTTTTCGCGGGAAGATGCAGAGCCGCACCCGTGAAATTCAGTTCCTGCAGAAGCGATTCGATATAGCCGGTCGCCTGTTCCGTGGAAAGATCGGGGTGACGACGGAAATGCTCGGCGAGGGATGCCGAGAAGCGGTCGGCGTTGAGCGCGAATCGCCCGATCAGTTGATCTTCCAAAGAGCGCAGTTGGATCAGCGAGAAAATCAGTCCGACGAGCATCATCCCCCAAAAGACAATGCCGGTGATCTTGATCGGCAGACGACCGCGCAGATCGACGGTGTCCGAGGCGACCCGCTTCAAACTCATCGGAAACCCAGCAGCTTGAGGCTGATCAGCACCGGACAAACGCCGCTCAAGCCCGCGCCGAAGATGGCGAAGCCCATGAACCAGGGGAAGAACCACAGAGACTCGCCGAAGACGTAAATCGAAATCACCAGCATGACCGCAACGGTCAAGCGCCAGGCACGCTCCGCATCGAAAGGAATACGGGCGAATTGCAACTCCGGCATCAGCTCACTGCTGTCATCGAAGTCCGCATGCCCGGCCAGGCGCATTCGAGACACCAGCAACGGTATCCGATAATTGGTGATCCCCTCCAAGGTAAGGACGACGATCAGCGCCGGGATGCCGGCCTGAAGATCGAAGTACAGGCACGCCAGCAACAGAGAACCGATGATCAACCTGAAGAAACGTTCGCTCATGAGTTGCCCTCGGATCGGGCGCGCCGCCACCTGCGACATCGCCCAATATTCCCGTTAATTATTGATTTTTCGGGCTATCCTGCCACTGCGAGGATAGCGGCCAGGCAGGCCGATCCTTGATGGGGGTTATCAGGTGCGCCGCCAGGAGGTCCCTTGAGCGCCGTCTTCGAGGATGACGTTTTGTGCCTTTAACAGGTCGCGAATACGATCCGACTCTGCCCAGTCCTTGTTAGCGCGGGCGACGCGCCGGGCGTCTATCAGCGCCTGGATTTCCGCGTCGCTGAGGCCCTGTGCGCCGGATCCGGACCCGGCCTGCAGGTAGGCCGTCGGATCGTCCTGGAGGATGCCGAGGCACTCGCCCAGTTCGCGCAGCGTCGCGGCATAATCCGCGACCGACTCGGCCTGCTCGCGTGCGCGGTTGAGCGCGTTGGCGAGGTCGAACAGAACCGCCAGCGCCTCCGCCGTATTGAAATCATCGTCCATCGCCGCCTGAAAGCGTTCGGTATACGCGTCCAGGCGCCTGCCATCGCGGACGTCCACGCCGCGCAGCGCCGTGTACAACCGCATCAGCGCGGCGCGGGCCTTGTCGAGATTGTCCTCGGTATAGTTCAGCGGACTGCGGTAATGGCTACCGAGAATAAAAAAGCGAACTTCTTCCGGACGATAGCGCCTCAACACCTCACGCACGGTAAAGAAATTGCCGAGCGACTTCGACATTTTTTCTTCGTCGACCTGGACGAACCCGTTATGGATCCAATAATTGACGAATTTCCTGCCGGTCGCACCCTCCGATTGGGCGATCTCGTTCTCGTGGTGCGGGAACTTCAGGTCCATACCGCCGCCATGGATGTCGAAGTGCTCGCCCAAGCAACAGGTCGACATTGCCGAACACTCGATATGCCAGCCGGGGCGGCCTTGCCCCCAAGGCGAGTCCCAGGCGGGCTCGCCCGGCTTGGCGGCCTTCCACAGAACGAAATCGAGCGGGTCGTCCTTGCCCGCATCGACGTCCACGCGGGCGCCGGCGCGCAGCGCCTCCGGCTGCTCGCCGGATAGCCGCCCATATCCTGCGAAGCTTGACACATCGAAGTAGACATCGCCGTTGGCGGCCGCGTAGGCGTGGCCGCGCGCGACCAGCGTCTCGATCATCTGCAGGATCTCTTGCATCGATCCCGTGGCACGCGGCTCATGGTCCGGCGGCAGTACGCCCAGGGCGGCGCTGTCCTCGCGCATCGCTTGAATAAAACGCTCTGTAAGACTATTGAAGTCCTCGCCATTCTCCTGCGCGCGTTTGATGATCTTGTCGTCGATGTCGGTGATATTGCGCACGTAGGTCAGCTGGTAACCCGAGGCGCGCAGATAGCGCGCGATCACGTCGAACACCACCATCACCCGGGCGTGTCCAATGTGGCAATAATCGTACACCGTCATGCCGCAGACGTACATGCGGACCTTGCCCGGCTCGATCGGATGGAAAGGTTCTTTGCGACGGGTGAGACTGTTATAGATGTGCAACATGAGAGCGGACTCTAAGCAGCGGTTCGACGACAATGTTCGGCGGCGCGCAGGCGGTCGGCGACCCGCTCGGTGCCGAGCAGCGTCCAAATACGCGCCAGCTCGGGCCCGTTACGCCAGATACCGCCCCGCTCCGGGTCGGACAACTGGCCGCTCAATGCCGCACGCAGCGGCATGTACAGATCTTTGCCTTTGCGCCCGGTCGCGGCTGCCAAAGACTGCGTGAAGGCCTTGAACTCGTTCACCTCGGTCAGCAAGCGTTGCGCCGTCTGGAAAAACTCCGCATCGGCCACCTCGATCACTTGCCTGGCGTCAGGATCGAAGGCATCCGCGGCCGCGTAGAAATTGCCCGCCCATAGGTATGCGTCCAGAGGCATCACCACATTCCCACGCACCGTCTGTACGAAGTTTAGCTCCGCGCCGGCAGGTACCAGGTCGCGAACCCGGCGTCCGTCCTTGAAGTCGTTTGCGTTTATCCAATCCCAGAATTCGCCATCGCTGCAGCGCGCGACGGCTTCTTTCTGCCAGCGTAACAGTTGTCCCGGATCGTGCCGGGCCGGCGCCCGGCCCAATCGACCGAGCTCGAATCGTGCGGCCAAAGCCGTCAAACCCATGAACTCATCGGTCTCGAAGGTATGGCCGAGGCGCGCCAGGTGATTCGCCAGCGCCAGCGGAAGTATGCCCTCTGCGCGCAGATCGCGGATGCTCGAACTGCCGTGACGCTTGGATAACGGACTGCCGTCCTCACCCACGATCAATGCGATGTGTCCGTATTGCGGCAAGGCCATGCCAAGCGCTTCCAGGATCAACAACTGCCGCGGCGTATTCGCGAGATGGTCCTCGCCCCGCAACACGTGGGTGACGCACATCAGCGCGTCATCGACCGCATTGCAGAAGAAGAACGCGGCACTGCCATCGGCGCGCCTGATCACGAAGTCGCCGATATCGTCGCTGCGAAAACTCTGCCGGCCCCGCACCAGATCGTCGAAAGCGATCTCGCGTCCCGGCGGCACACGAAAGCGTAACGTGGGCTTCAGCCCCTGCGCGCGCCGGGCCTCCTGCTGCTCCGCCGTGAGTCGCGCGCAGGTACCAGGATAACGCGGCGGCCGTCCCGCGGACTGCTGCACCTTCCGCGCGACACTCAGCTCCTGCGGACTGCAGAAACAGGGGTAAACGGCATCCCGCGCCTCCAGCGCATGGAAGTGTTCCGCGTAGATGGCGGCACGAGCCGACTGCAGATAGGGCCCGGCGTCGCCGCCCACCCCAGGCCCTTCCTGCCAATCCAATCCCATCCAGCGCAGATCGGTTTGCAAGGCGTCGACAAACTGCCCGCGGCTGCGTTCCGCGTCAGTGTCTTCGATGCGAATGAGGAACACGCCGTCCAGCTGCCGCGCCAGCAGGGCGTTGAACAGGGCCGTGCGCAGATTGCCGAGGTGCAGCTCGCCGGTCGGGCTGGGCGCGAATCGGGTTTTGGCGATCGTGGATACAGTCGGCGGCATAGCGCGGCATGGTAACGGAAAGCTGAAGAGGAACAAAGACGAAACGCCGCGGCTTGGCGCTTTCTCGTCTCGCCCAAACCCTTTATGATTGCCGCTCCGTGATCGAAGGGAGTCAAACCCGATGTCGAGCCTGCGCCGATTGGCCCTCAATCTCCTCCTGGCCTGCTGTTTCATCGGCAGCGCCTCCGCGAACCCGCCCTCAACAGGAGCCAACACTGTGAACGTCCAGATGCAAACCAACAAAGGCCTGATCGTCCTGGCACTGAATGCCGAGAAGGCGCCCGGGACCGTCGCCAATTTCGTCGAGTACGCCCGTGCCGGCTTCTACGACGGCACGGTATTCCATCGGGTCATTCCGAATTTCATGATTCAGGGCGGCGGCTTCGAGCCCGGTATGAACCAAAAGGCCACCCGCGGTCAGATCAAAAACGAAGCGGACAACGGCCTGAAGAACAAATTGGGCACCATCGCCATGGCGCGCACACCGGATCCGCACTCGGCGTCTTCACAGTTCTTCATTAATACCAAGGACAATGGCTTCCTCGACTACAGCGCGCCGACCGCGCAAGGCTGGGGCTACTGCGTGTTCGGTGAAGTCGTGGAAGGTATGGACGTGGTACAAGAGATCGAGAAAGTCAGCACCGGCAATCGTGGCGGTCATGGCGACGTACCGATGGAAGATGTGGTGATCGAAAAGGTCACGGTGGTCGATTAGCACCAGCAGCCGGGGCCTGGCATGCCCCGGTTCCTTCATGACTGCGACGCTGTTCATTTCCGATTTGCACCTGGACCCCCGCCGCCCGGCGGTGACGAGCCTGTTCCTGGGATTTTTGTCCGAACTGCACCCACGGGACTGTGCGGGGCTGTATATCCTCGGGGATCTGTTCGAGGCCTGGATCGGCGACGACGAGGACGATGCGCATTACCGTGAGGTGGTTGCCGGTCTACGCGCGGCGACCGACCGGGGCCTGAAGCTGTCGGTGATGCACGGCAACCGCGACTTTCTGCTCGGCCAAGGCTTTTCAAGCGACACCGGTTGCGAGCTGCTGGCCGATCCGACACGTATCGATCTCGGCGGCCAGGCGACCTTGCTGATGCACGGCGATACCCTGTGCACCGATGATCTGGACTATCAGCAGTTTCGAACCCTGGTACGCAATCCCGACTGGCAGCGCCAGTTCCTCGCCAAACCGCTCGTCGAACGTCGCCAGATCGCCGCGCACTTGCGCGAGACCAGCCGCCAGCGCACGGGTGAGAAGCAGTCCGATATCATGGACGTAAACCCGGATACGGTGAATGAAACGTTGCGCCAACAGGGCGTGCGACGGCTGATTCATGGCCATACGCATCGGCCGGCCGTGCACGATCTGTCGATCGATGGGCAGCCCGCGCAACGCATCGTGCTCGGCGATTGGTACGAACAGGGCAGCGTGCTGCGCTGCGAGGGTCAGTCCCTCCAGCTCGAGACGCTTGCGCTGCCCTGACCGGCCGCGAACCCGGGACGCCTCACTGAGTGCTCACTCTGAGCGGTTGATCGACCGCTTCTTCCGCCCATACCCGAATCGCGACATATGCAGGAGCGCGCCAAAACCGTTCACTCGGCGCCTTTTGTTGCACGATCCAAGGCCTCCAAGTCGTCCAGTTCGGCGGCGCTGAAACCGGCCTGCTCACGGGCTGCGCGAAAGAACGGCCCCTTGATGCGACCCGGCATGTGCTCCGCCAGCAGTTGTCGGAAGGTCGCCGCCGGCTCCAGGCCGCGTTGCGTGCAGGCGTATTCGAACCACCGCGAGCCGATCGCCACATGGCCGATTTCGTCCCGTAGGATAATTTCCAATATCGCAACGCTCTGGTCGTCGCCGGCTTCGCGCAATCTGTCCATCATCCCGGGCGTGACGTCCAATCCCCGCGCCTCCAGCACCCTTGGCACCAAAGCCATACGCAACAGCACGTCGCCGCGTGTTTGCAGCGCCGTCGCCCAGAGACCGTTATGTGCGGAGAAATCGCCATAGTGATAACCGAGCATCTGCAGTCGTTTGTTCAGCAGACCGAAGTGGTAAGCCTCCTCGTTGGCCACGGATGTCCAATCGCGATAAAACTCCTCGGGCATGTCGGCGAAACGGCACACGGCATCCCAGGCCAGATTGATGGCGTTGAATTCGATGTGCGCGAGCGCGTGCAAGAGTGCCGCGCGCCCCTCTACGGTATGCAGCCGCCGCCGCGGTAAATCGCGCGGCGGGACCAGCAACGGCTGCGGAGGCCGACCGGGCGCGTCGAGTGAGCGCCCATGCGCCACCGGCGTAATCCTGATCGCGCCGGACTCGATCGTCGCCCAGGCGGCGCGCGTGCGCGCGCATTTGCGGTCGGGATCGGACTCTGCGAGACAGGCGAGCGCGACAGTAAACAGGTTCTCTTTCATGGCAGGCCACTCGGGCGTTTCAGCGCGACGACGAGATCGGTGACGTTGGTTCCGGTCGGTCCAGTCTCGAGCAATCCGCCGGCCGCTTCCAGGAAGCGTCCGCTATCGGCGTTCGAAAGGGCCTGCCGGATGTCGAGCCCCGCCGCGTCGCCACGCTGCAGCGTCCGCCCATCGACCCAGGCGCCAGCCGCCTCGCCCGGGCCGTCGCTGCCGTCGGTTCCGGCGGCCAAGAGCGCGATATCGCTGCGCCCGTCCAACATCTCCGCCGCGGCCAGCGCCAGTTGCTGGCAACGGCCGCCCTGGCCCGGACAGTCCGGCAGCACCATAGTGGTCTCGCCGCCCCAGAGATGGATGCCGGGTGATCCGCGCATCACCGTCGCCGCCAACCGCCGGCCGACCGCGGTCGCATCGCCGGTCAACGCTTCAGTATGCCGATGGACGGTCAAGCCCAGATTCGCAGCGGCCCGCTCAGCGGCGCGCAAGGCACGCTCGAGGTTGGCGACGATTTCCGTCTCTAACGGGCCCGCTGCAACCGGTGTGAATACTTCGTCAGCTTCCAGGCAGCGCGCGAATTCTGCCGGGAGCGGCGGCAAAGCACTGTCCGCGGGCGACGCGTGCAATAGCCCCGAGCCGATCATGCCCGGATCGTCGTTCGGCACGTCCGAAATGAACAGCGCACGCGCGGGGCGTGCATTCAGATAACCGCGCAAGCGACCGCCCTTGATGCGCGACACACGTTGGCGCACGCGGTTTATCTGCTCGATCGGCAGGCCGCTCGCCACTAGCCAGGCGTTGAGCCGTTGCAGCGCGGCGAGACCGATCCGCTCCGGCAGTACCTCGACCAGGCTCGAGGCGCCACCGGAAATCAGAAACAGCCATTCGACGTCGGGCGGTGCAGCGCCCAGAAAATGCAGCAACCGTTCGCCGGCCAACAGGCTTGCGGCGTCCGGAATCGGATGTCCGGTTTCATGGGTCTCGACCCGAACATCGGGACGCGATGACGCATGGCCGCGCTTGGTAACCAGAAACGCGCGTCGCAGGCGATCGCCAAGTACATCGAATGCGCCATCCAACATGCTGGCCGCCGCCTTGCCGATCGCCACCGCATACACCGGACCGTGCAAAGGGCGCGCTCTCAAACTGGAGGCGACACAGCGGCGCCCTCCGACGGCGGCCAGTGCGGCGCGATACACATCCCACAACGAACGACATGCCGCACGATCCGAATTGAAAGG
>JBAYTM010000072.1:0-8110 GCA_041675685.1 Thiohalobacteraceae bacterium | reverse complement strand
GCCGGGTTCATGCCGCCCTCCCGATCTGCACCGCCGGCGCCTCGTCGGCAACCGGATCGAACACCAGATTGGAATAGCGGTTACGCGCGGCCCAGGCTTCGGCGTCCGCCATATCGGCCGCAAGATGCTGGAGTTCATCCCGGCCGTTCCAGCGGGTCAGCACCCGGACCATGCCAGGCTGCGGCAATTCGATCACTTCGAAATGCAGATCGGTCGAAACGAGATAATGGCGGCGCACGACCAGGACTGGCGTGCCGTTGGACCCATAGGTGCCCTCATGCAGAACGAACCCTGCGGGATAGGTCGAACGGCCGGTGTCCGCGGGTGCGGTCTTCTCGACCAGGCGGCCCGAGGCATTGCGGTTCTGCCACGAGCGCAGCTTCCTCGTAAACCTCTCCGGTGGTCGCGCCGTGCCATCGCTGTAGCGCAGGACCGCGCCGAGCGGCACATCAGCGAGAACGGCGTGTCCGTCGAGCGGGCCGGTGGCATTGACTGTCATGGAACATCTCCTGGAGAGCAGCGAGAAAGCGAGCTGCCGACCGCTCTCTCTCAAGCCGGGCAACTCACCCGCTTCCCCGCTGCCCTCTCACTCTCGCCGCCGATCAGTTTTGGAATCGGCGGCTACAGGATCACTCGCGGAGTTTGCCGGCAGCTACGTCGACAATCCATTCTGCAGCTTCCTCGACGTCGGCATCGCCCTCTTCGGCGAGGCTGGCGAGTGCGACTGCGCCATTGCGGCCGAGCTGGCCAAGCCGCTGGATGGCGGCGAGCAGGATCGGCGCCAGCGCCTCCGGGCTGCCGGTTTCGATTTCGGAAAGTTTCATGAGGTAGGTCTCCTGTGTTGACGGCCAATGGAATAATCCCGGCGCCAACGCGCTGACCCGGGCGCCGGGAAGGACGCAGGCTGGACGTCAGCGGCCTGCGGTCGTTCGATCGGCGGCGATCTGGATGGCGCGACGGGCGGCCCTGAACGCTGCGTCGCTATGCTGGTGCGCCAAGTCGAGGCTCGCTTTGACATCAAGCGCACCTTGTCGAACGTCATCGGATGTCACCTCCGCGAGGTTCACCCCATCGGGCGCCTCGCTTGCGAAGATGGCGGCGACCGTTGCGTGGATTTGCTCCTCGCACAAGCGAAGCAGGATGTGCGATCCCAGACCCGGCTCGACGCCAAGCTGGCCATATTCGGCGACGCCCATCATCTCATCGAGCATGGACTCGGTTGAACGGGCCATGATGTCGTCCGCGGTGATCAGGACCGCCATGCCTCCGAAACCATTAGGACGCATCTTCGAGCAGGTCCAGGCCGACATCGCCGAGACATAGGCCAGGGTTGGATGGCGGCGGACAATGCTCTGGAAGAATGTCTCCCAACTCGATTCCGCAAGATCGAGCTGAAGAATGGCGGCGCCTGCGTCGAGGTCTGCCAAGGCTTCGCGAACCACGTCGGCGGCCAGGCTGTCGGCGTCGCCCGATGCCTCCAGCGCGGCGCGTACCTCCTCGACGGGAAAAGCTGGCATATCGTTGGCGCCCTGCTCCGCGTAGAAATAGAGTCCGTCGCCATCCTGTTCGCAGGTGAAGATATGCGAGAGGAGTAGCCGTTCCAGCGGCGTCATCGCACTGAACGGTATCGTGGGTTGGATGACGGTGGACGAGAAATAATCAGCCATGTGAGGTCTCCATAAAACGCGAAAACCCGGCGCGAGGCCGGGCTTTCGGGAGTGGAATGTCGGTTGGGGTCAGGCGTCGGCCGGTTGTTCGGTCGCGAAGGGATCGACGATCTTGTGGATCGGTTGTGCGCGGCCCATCCAGGGTTGCGGGCGGATGCAGCGGACCCAATCGGCGAAGGTCGGGATGAAGCCGAGATCTTCGAGGATATGCTGTTCTCCGATCAGCCGCACCGGTACGACGCGCCCGGACGAGACGGTGATCGTCGCGCCGAAGAAGCGTTCGAGCATGAAGATGCCCTCGGCATGATGGCGCAGCGCCCGGTGCCGAAAATCGGCGGTGATCGCCTTCGATTCATCGAACCACTGGTGGAGCGGCAGATAATCCTCAGGGTTGCCGCCCCATTTGCGCACCGAAGAGAGCGCGTGGTGATAGCAATGTCCCATCATCGCCTCCTCAAAGCTCGTGATAGTGGTTTTCGGATGTCTCGATCCGATAGTTGAAATCGAACGCGATGGTCCGGGCGGCCACGTCGAAGGTGAAATCTCCGAAGGCGCCCTCATTATTCTCCCAGCCGCCATGCCGGCTTTCGAGCGCGTCGTAGCAGAAGGTCTCGACCGCATCGGACAAAGCCACGCTTTCCCGGCGCGTTTCATCGAGATGAAAATCGGTGCGTCCGAGTTCGACCTGGGCGTCTGGCAAGGGGATCTCGCCGTCGCCCGCACGGGCGACGATCGCATCGATCTGGCCGCTGTCGCCGCAACCGTCGAAGGTCACGGTGACGCTGGTGATGCCCGCTGCCTGAAGCGCGTCGAACAACACGGTCTTGTTGGCAGGAAGGAGCGCGTTCGCCCGGCTCTCATAGGCGGCATAGCGCGCCATGAAGCCGTCCATGTCGATGGTGGGGATGGCAGGTGTGTTGGTCATATCGGGTCTCCGAGAATGAAAAGGCCCGGCACGAGGCCGGGCTGTGAAAGGAAATCAGGAGCACAAGGGGCACGGGACGAGAGGGCCGAAGCCATCCCGCCCCGCACCCGGTCAGGCGGCGATGTCGTATTCGGCATCCTCCTCCTGGTCATTGGCGGCGTCTGCACCCGTGGACTCCTCGCCGTCGAGGAAGGCCGGCAGCGCATCACTCTCGGCGCCGAGCGGCAGCGGCTCCTCGATCAGCGGGGTCCGCAGCGGCTCGGGCAGCCAGTCGCTGTCAGCGAGCAGCCGTTCGGCCTCGCGGGCCATGTCGCCCTTCTTGAGGTGGTCGATGAGCCCGGCGGTCTGCGGCCCCTTCGCCTCGGCAACCGCCTCGAGGATACGCGGCTTCGCGACCCGGTTGAGGTAATTGTCGAAGGTCGGACGCCAGCCAGCCCCGATCATGTCGAGACCCACCGCCCGCGCCAGCACATCGGCATGGTCGATCCGGCGTGCAACACCATGCGCGGAGATGCGCCCGCCACCATGCTTCGCGACCGGCTCCCACTGCGCGTTCACCGAATAGGCCGCGCAATGGGCGAACAGGCTGGCCTGCTCGCCGCCGTCGAGCTGCTGGAGCGCATCCCAGACATCCTTGTCGGCGCTGGGCAGGCGTTCCTTCCAGCGCGCATGACGTTCCTGGATTGCAGCCGCCGACGGACTGTTGCGAAGATCCGCGCTCTGGAACGGCATGGAGACGCGGTTGACGGAAAGCTCCATGCAGCTCTCGGTGCGGCCGATGTAGAAGACCGACAGCACCATGGCGTGCAGCACCGCGGCGAAGGCCACCGAGGGCGCCTGCGCGAACGCATCCTGAAGCGCCAGGGTGCGCGCGGCGGTCAGTTCGGCGACGAGCCTGTCGGGCAGCGGCTTGATGACCTCGCCTTCGTCATCGTCCTCGGCCAGCGTGGTCCCCGATTTATCGGGCGATGTAGTGCTGGCCTCGGCGCCGGCGGGTTCGGTCTGGCTCCCACCGGACGGATCGGCCGAAACGGGTCCGACGACACGATCATTATCATCGCCATCATCCGCCTCTTCAGCATCGGGCTCATCCTCGGCGCGGACATAGCCGCGGTCGATATAGAGCGTGCCGTCATCCTCAAGGCCGATGAACACACCGGCATTGTCGACGTCGGCGGGAGCGAAAACGCGATTGCCCTGGGCGAGCGTGCCCAATTCGCTATCGATCACCGAGATCCGCAGCTCGACCTCATCGGGCATATCGGACCGGCCGTCCCATTCGGCTTCGATCGCGTCGGCCTCGGCGCGCAGGGCGACGATCCGGGCTTCCTGCTCCTCGGTGAGCGGCTGCACCTCGCTCGGGATGGTCCGGCAGTCCTCGTCATAGCCATAGGGAAGATCGACTAGCGCCTCGACCCATTTCCAGCCCTCGGCCATGACCTTGTCGGCCTCGGTGCGGAGCGTCTCGTCGACCAGGCGGTCGAGCAGCGCCGGATCGGACAGCCAGCCGCCGTCATCGTCGGCGAACAGGTCGCGGATCGGACCGGCACCGCCAGCGGCGATATAGGCGTCGATACCAATGAACCGAACGCGCTTGTCCGTGACCTCGACCTTGTCTTCGAGCAACTTGGACTTGATGAACCAGGGTGACTTGTTGCTGCTGTGGGCGAGCTGGACCCACAGATCTTCCTGGCGTTTGTGATCGTCGCTGACGGTGAAGGCCATCAGCTGATCGAGCGTCATCTCGCCCTCGGCATAGACCTCATGCAGCGCGGGCGAGACGGCCGCCAGCCTCAGGCGCTGACGGACGAGAGCCGCCGTGACCCGGAAATGCGCGGCGATGGCTTCCTCCTGCTCGCCTTTGTCGACCAGCACCTTCATCGCGCGAAACTCGTCGAGCGGATGCAGCGGTTCGCGCTCGCTGTTCTCGGCCAGCGAATCTTCTTCGGCGAGGACCGGATCGTTCGCCGCCTTGACCACACAGGGCACCGGCGCATCCTTGGCGAGACGCTTGCGCTTCACCAGGATCGCGAGCGCGCTGTAGCGGCGACCGCCTGCCGGAATCTCGAACTGGCCGGTGTCATTGCCGTCCTCGTCGACGATGGGCCGGACATTGAGGCCGGTCAGCAGACCGCGACGCTCGATGTCATTGGCGAGATGCTCAATGGTCACGCCATGCTTCACGCGGCGGACGTTGGACTGGGAGAGAACCAGCTTGTCGAACGGGATGTTCTGGGACTGGTTGAGGCTGATCTTCGGTTGGGCTTTCGCCATGACACGTCTCCACGACGGGCAGCCGGAAGACTCTCTCCCGACCTCCAACCCGTCACGAAAACCCGGCCACCCTCTCACTCTCCTGAACTGTCCCATGCGGGCGGACAGGCGCCCGTTGATGCATGGGGTCATGAGGGTTTCACCGTCTCCTGCAATCCGTATCGACGGAGATACGGATTGACGGATTTCAAACAGGGACGGAGAGGGTGTGACAACGCTCGATCGGTGCCGAACGGCACTCAGCGAGGTGCGTGAACAATTCGGCGCGATAACGCCGGAGCGTGCGACCTGGTCGGCCGAAGTCTGGCCTGACCGCGTGGGGCTCGTGGTCTATCGCAAAGATAGAAAGCGGATCGCGGAACCGATGCGCTGGGGTATCCCCCACACTTTGCTCGATGGCGTTCGCGGCGGGCGGGCGCTTTCGACCAGCATCCGTTTCAACTGGGTGAAGGTCAAGGAAGGGGCGAGGTTCGAAAATCCCTGGCGTTGCCTGATCATCATGGATTCCTTCGCTTATCCCGCAGGACCGCCGGGCGCCCGCACCCGGACCTGGTATGGGCTGGAGCATCGACCCGTCTTCGCCTGGACGGGCGTCTGGGCGCAGGTCGGGGATGAGAAGCGTTATTGCGGCCTATTGGCCGAGGCGAACCTGGTCGTCTCAGGCCCCTCCATGCCGGTCATTCTCGATCCCGAAGATTACGCACTGTGGTTAGGCGGCCGGTTCGACCGCGCTTCACCGTTCGCGAACCGGCCTTATTCGGAAGGAAAAATGTATATGGAGGCGCTGGGGGAACCCTGGAACGCTGCTGGCGCCGCCGAAACGACAGGATGAGGAGTTAAAAAATCAACGATATTCGTCCGGGATATTTTCTTCGGCGCCCTGCCAGACGACATCTTCGCCTTCGTATATGCGAACGAAGCCGCCACGCCGGGGAATCTCAACAGGCGGCAAGGGTTTCGCCACGAAGTTGAGGCAGGAAAACTCCCCGACCGTGGCCGAGAAGGCGAGCGGCTTGCCCGGCGACATCAGCACGCGGTCGCAGGAGCCGGCTGGCCGTTTCACGCGGCGGTGCGAAAGGCCGAACCGAAATTGCTCATAGACACGCTCCTGCCATTCAGGTGGAGGCGCCCAGTGCCGGCACCATCGGCAGGTGCGGATCGTCGCAGCCGGTTCATCATCAAGCGTGGGCCGCCATTGTGCCCACCGCACGACGCCCAGCATGGGGAAGACATAGATCAACCCTCCCGCTCGAACCGGGCAATGAGGGTCTCGGCCGCACGGATGCTCCCGACCTCATTGGCGATATCGAGCCAGACCGAGATTGGCGCCGTGGTCTCGAACAGGATGTCCCGTTCGATCCCAAGGCCGAGGCCGACGTCGAGGCTTTGCAGTTCGGCCAGGCTGAAGGCGCCATATTCCGGGCAACCGATTTCAAGGTCGCCGATACCGAACAGGGTCTGCCCATCATCGTGCAGGAACGTCGGCAGCCAGACGCCGGGGCCGAGCGGATTGAAGAATTTGGCGACCGGGACATGGTCGCCCTGCGGATCGGCGGCATTGGCGACAAGCTGCGCGCGCAGCTCGGGGGTCAGGAGGATCATGCCACCCTCCGTTCGTCGAGCTCGGCCGACTGGTCCGCATCGCGGAAAGCCAGCAGATAGTCGGCGGCACGCGATGCCGCGCTCGCGGCGCGTACAATCGCGCGATCATCCTCGCGGAGCACGTCCAACCAGGCACCGATATAGTCGGAATGGCGCACAGTCGGCTCGATGCCGAGGGCGGCGCAGACGTAAGCTCCGGCCATTTCCGCGACCAATTCCTCACGGGCATATTTGTCGGAGCCGAACGCACCGCTCTGATCCCGGTCGAGCCGGGTTCGGCTACCCGTCCAGTGACCGAGTTCATGAAAAGCCGTGCGATTCCAGTTGATGGGTTCGAAATAGTGCGACGGCGGCGGCACGCAGACGCAATCGTCGGTGATGTTGTAGAAAGCCTGATCCCCGCCGATACGGAAATCCGCGCCGGTCGCCGCGATCAGGGCCGCGGACTGCGGCAGGATCTCAGCGGGTTCAGGCGGTGGAACCGCCGTCCGGTAGGTGTCGGGCAGGCCTTCGCACTGGTCGAGATTGAACACTGTGAAGCGCTTGAGGAACGGGATCGTGCCGGGGGTGCGGCCTTCTTCGGCGGCCTGGCGCCGTTCGTCGCCCGGCGTGAAGCGATGGGCATAGACGATGGTGGTGCCCTTCGCGCCCTTGCAGACATTGCCCCCCAGTTCGAGCGCCTGTCGGAAGGTCAGGAAGGCGTTGCTGGAAAAGCCGCGCGAGACGACGGCGTCCCAGAGGATCAGGATATTTATGCCCGAGTAGAAGCGTCCGCTGAGCGCATTGCGCGGCATCTGGAGCGGGGCCTTGGCCGAGGCCCAGGGCTGGACCCATGGGACGCGACCGGCTTCCAGTTCGGCAATGATCTTGTCGGTGATGTCCTGGTAAAGTGTCGGCCGGTCGCTGCCTGCGCGCCGGCGGGAGGATGAATGGGCCATCGCATATCTCCGCGACGGATCGGCCTGGAGCCTCTCTCCAGACGCTCAACCCGTCACGAAATTCCCGGCCATCCTCTCACTCTCACGGGGGCGTTGCAGGGTGCGTAACCCCGCTGACTTGATGTCCGTTCCTTGATGGTTGCACCAAGATTGTGTGCCACCGTCTTTCCACGCCGGCGCCCGCTGGCACCAGCTAAGGAAGGAGACGAGTCGGTGGATAAAGTCGTGTTTGTCGGCCTCGACGTTCACAAGGCGACGATCGCAGTCGCTATCGCCCCTGAAGGAAGATCAGGCGAGATCAGATACTATGGGTCTGTGCCTCATCGCCCAGGTTCGATGGCGGATCTCGCCAGAAAGCTGGCAGGAAAACATCCCGATTGTCATCTTACATTTTGCTATGAAGCTGGATCGTGCGGATATGGCCTCGCGCGTGAACTTACCGATGCCGGTCATGAATGCCTCGTTGTGGCACCGTCATTGATCCCATCGCGACCAGGCGATCATATCAAAACCGACAAACGAGACGCGACCACTTTGGCGAAGATGCATCGCGCCGGAGAACTAACGTCGGTCTGGATTCCTGACACACGTCACGAAGCGGTGCGCGATCTGGTCCGGGCTCGGGAAACCGCGATGTATTGGCATAACAAGGCACGCCAAGCACTATCTAGCTTTCTGCTGCGGCAGGGCTTTCGCTACAACGG
>JBAYTM010000071.1:0-8132 GCA_041675685.1 Thiohalobacteraceae bacterium | reverse complement strand
GACGGCGTTGCCTATCGCGTCACGGTCGGCATCGGCATTGCCGGCATCGATGCCGATGCCGGCGATGCGCAAGCCGTGCTGCGGTGTGCCGACGAGGTCTGTTACTGCGCGAAGAAGCAGGGTGGCGATCGCGTCGTCGTCTGTGGACAGGACGCGTTTTCGGACTCGGTCGCAGTATTGCATGAGCGCGCAGATCTCGATATTGCGCAACGCTTGACCCAGGAGCGCAACTATCTGCTCTACAGTCAGCCGATTTACCGCGCCGACAGCGCGTCGGCGGTGCCACAGCGCTGTGAGATTCTACTGCGCATACAGGACCGCAAGGGCGGCGTCATTACGCCCGATCAGTTCCTGCCGATCGCACACCGGCACGGGCTTGAAATCGGCCTCGATCAATGGGTGGTCGCCAATACCGCGGCCGCCTGGGCGGCGCGGCGCACCACCGGCGACAACACCCCGTTGGAATGCTTCGTGAACTTGTCGCGGGCCTCGATCGAAGCTGCGGCGGCGACCGCAGATTATGTTGCCGGCGTACTCGAGAAATGGCGCATACCTCCAGGCGTCCTCTGTCTCGAACTCAAGGAGCGCGATGTACTGGACTGCCGCCAGGACGCCAGTCATCTGATCCGCCAATTGCACCGGCGCGGCGTGCACTTCGCGCTCGACGCGGTGGGCGAGGGGCTGTACTCGTTAGGCTATTTGAAGAACTTGCCGGTCGACTACATCAAGGTGTCCGCGGGCGCGACCCTGCAGGCCGAGGGAGACGCCTTCTACGGCGCGTTCCTTGATGCCTTGGCCAATGTCAGCCGCAGTCTCGGTATCGCGCTGGTCGGCGTGGGTGCAGAAAGCGAACATATTTTGGATCGCTTTGGTGCCTACCAGATGGCGTACCTTCAGGGCCACGCGTTGTCTTTGCCGGCGCCTTTTCCCATGGCCCCGCCGCACTTGCAGGGCGTGCCCGGTATGGAGCCGCATTGAACGGCGAGAAGCCGCAATTTTTGATTTATCTTTCCGGTCGTCGAGTGTGCTGGTGGATAACGGAATCGATACGGTGGACGCGGGCCAACAAGGCTCGGGATCAAAAGGGGATGCACCGTCTCGCGCAAGCGAGCGGCGGAAATCGGCGGCGTACGCCGCGGTCCCGCGACGAATACTCGTTGTCGACGATAATGTCGATTTGACGCAAACGCTGAAAATGCTTCTGGAGGCGTTGGGTCACGAAGTGTATTCTGCGTACGAGGGTCGCAGCGCTTTGGAGTTGGCGCGGCGGTTTCTCCCCGATGTCGTCATCCTGGATATCGGGCTGCCGGGTATGAACGGACTGGACGTCGCGCGACAGCTACGAATCGAATTCCCGCGCCGGGAATTGCTGTTAATCGCGCTGACCGGGTACGGACGAGCACAGGACTGCCGCCGCTCGCGTCAAGTAGGATTTGATCATCATCTGGTGAAGCCGCTCGACTTCGGACGTCTGCAGTCCGTGCTGGCTTCCGGTACACCAGACTGAAGGAGATACGCGGCTTTCCGCCGTCAGGAAGCGCCTTTCACAACATTCATTCGGACCCTTGGGGGATGCGTGAGTCGGATCAAGGCATGAGCTGGAACGAAGATTCCAGAAGGCGCGCGGGTTTGTCCGGAAGCTTTTTGCACGAGGCGACCGCATCCTTGCACGAGCTCGATCGGAATGACGTCGACGTCGTTGCGTTGGACGGCCTTGCACTCATGCAGACACTTGGCGTGATCGCACGGCGGACCGCAACCTCGGTGGCGTTGCTTACCAGAGATCTGCAGATCGTCGGCAGCGTCGGCGAACTCTTCGATTCTTGCCGCATTGAACCCGCTACCGCTACGCGCCGTGACGAGCTGCCGGATATCGTCGCGCATCTCAACGATCCCACACTCGAAAGCGACCTTGCCGCAGCCTTCGAGCGTCAATCGCCGCCGCTGCGCATGCTGGTCGCCGCGACCGGGCAATGGCTGGAACGGACGATCGACCTGCTCGAAGGCGCGGAGTCGCGCGCGCTGGTCGGTTACCGCGACGTCACGGTGGAGCGACACCACCAGTTTCTCATGGAGGGGCAACGCCTGGTTCTCGATGCGGTCGCCCGGCAAGAACGCCCGGAGGACATCTTTCACGCCTTTGCGCGGTTGATCGAGGCGGGATCGCCGCCGGGGACGCACGCTTCGGTGCTCTGGCTGCAGGACGGCGGGCGACGCCTATACTACCTTGCCGGCCCAAGCCTTCCGAAAAATTATCTCGACGGCATGAGCGACGGCATTCCGGTCGGGCCGAGCGCCGGCACCTGCGGCACTGCGGCCTATCGGCGGCGCAGGGTGGTTACGGACGACATCGCCAGCGACCCGAAATGGAACGCGGGCCGCGACATCGCGCTTGCGGCGGGCCTGCGCGCCTGCTGGTCGCAACCCATTTTTGCAACCGACGGCGGTGTACTGGGGACCTTTGCGCTGTACCGCGAAACCCCCGGCGCGCCCAGCGCGGTGGAATTGCGCGTGCTCGAGATGGCGGTGCAGACCGCTGCTATCGCGATGAGCGATCTGCGTGCCGAGGACGAGACGCGGTTTCAGGCGGCGTTGCTCGACAACGTGCAGGAGGCGGTGGTGGCGACCGACTGCGACGGCCGTATACGGCACTGGAGCCTCGGCGCCGAAACCTTGTTGGGCTATGCCGCCGAGGACATGCTCGGCCGCCCGGTGGATTCCATTCTCGAACTGTCGAACGGCTACACCGCGGCCGCACAGTCAGGTGCATGGAATGGAGAGATCTCGCTGCGCAAAGAGACCGAGCGAACGGCGACGATCGAGGTGTCGTTGTCCGAGGTCGCGGATACCCACCGCGGTCGACGCGGCTTCGTGGGCATCCTGCGCGACGTCACCCAGCGCCGCGCGGCGGAGCGACGGCTGGTAGCGCAGAGCCGACGGCACCGCGCGGTCGCGCATCTGGGCCGCATTGCACTCGCCGATTGCGACCTCCAAGCACTCCTGGACGAGACGGTGCAGTTGTTGGCGGAGGTCTTCGATGTGCCGCTATGCAAGGTGCTGGAGTTCGAACCGGACGGTGCTTCATTGCTTCTGCGCGCGGGCGTGGGCTGGTGTGAAGGCCTGGTCGGCACGGCCCGCGTCGATACCGAGCACGGCTCGCCGGCGGGGTACGCGCCGTCGTCGGCGCCTGTGGTGGTGGAGGAGCTCGGTGCGGAGACGCGTTTCACCGATCCGTCTCTGTTGTCCGTACACGGCGTCGTCAGCGGTATGAGCGCGGTCATCCAGGGTGTCGGCGAGCGGCCCTTCGGCGTGCTGGGAGTTCACGCGCGGGAGCGACGCGACTTCACCGAAGAAGACGAGAATTTTTTGCAGTCGGTGGCGAATCTGCTGTCTCAGACGGTACGTCGCCGACAGGGTGACGAGTCGCTGCGCCATAGCGAACAGCGCTTCCGTGATCTGGCCGACGCCATGCCGCACGTGGTCTGGTCGGCGGACGCCGCCGGCCGCGCCGATTACTTCAACGAGCGCTGGTGCAAACTCGGCGGGTCGCGGCCGGGACAGCCGGATTTCGATGCCTGGCGCTCGCTGGTTCACCCCGACGATCTGCCGGCATGGAAGGCGGCCTGGAATCGCTGCGTTGCATCCGGCACGCTGTTCGAGACCGAATGTCGGGTGTACGTGGATGCGAGCGGCGAGTACCGCTGGCACTTGGCGCGTGCCGTGCCGGTGCATGCGCCGAACGGCGACGTGCTGCGTTGGTATGGGTCGAGCACCGATATCGATCAACAGAAACGCACGGAACACCAGCTGATCGAACAGACGCGGCGGCTGGAACTGATCAACTGGGTCAACACAGCGCTGGCCTCGGAACTGGATTTTGAGACGCTGGTGCAACGGGTCGTCGACGTCGGCGCGCAGTTGAGCGGCGCCGCCTTCGGCGTATACCTGCAGCCTGGCGGTGCGGACCGGAAGCCGGTCCCCGTCGCCGTCAGTGGCGACATGCCGGACGGCTTCGACGCCGCCGGCATACCCTGCATCGCCCAGTCGTTCGGCGAAGGAGACGGCGCGGGCGGTCTGATCCGCTGCAACGACAACGCGCAGACCTGTGCCGAACCTGCGCTGCGCAGTTGCCTCGTCGCACCGGTGATCTCGCGCACCGGTACGCTGCTGGGCGGCATGTTTTTCGCACACCCGCAGCCGGGGCAGTTTCTCCCCGACGACGAACAGTTGATCGCGGGCCTGGCCGCGCAATCGGCGATCGCCATCGATAACGCCCGGCTATACCGGGCGTTGCGCGAAAGCGAGGATCAGACGCGGCAACAGCTGGAGCATATCAACGCGATTTACGCGACGGCCCCCATCGGCCTCTGTTACCTCGATCGCGAGTTGCGCGTCATCAGTATGAACGTGCATTTGAAGGCCCTGATCGGTGCATCGGATATCGAAGTGCAGGGGACTTTGGTGCATGAGTTGCTCGGGCCGGCCGCTGCCGCGATCGAACCCCTGTGCCGGAAACTCCTCGCTGCGCGGCAACCCATCTTCGATTGGGAAGTCAGCTGGCGCGCCACAGACCAGAGCCCCGCGCGCTACTGGTTATGCGGCGGCCATCCTATCCTCGACGCGAGCGGGGAACTCCAGGGCATCAATACGGTGGTTCAGGACATCACGGTGCGCAAGAACACGGAGCTGGAGCTTAGCCGCCTGGGCGACATCGTGAACAGCTCCTACGATGCCATCATCGGTAAGACGCTCGACGGCACCATCACGGATTGGAACCTGGGCGCCGAACGCGTGTACGGCTATACCGCGGAAGAGGCGATAGGCCGATCGATTTCGATCGTACTCCCCGACAACCGGCGTCAGGAGGGCAGTGAGATCCTCGCCGCCTTGCGCGAAGGCACCTATCTCCAGTTGGCCGAGGCCGAGCGGGTACGCAAGGACGGCGAGGTGATTTCGGTTTCGATGACCGTCTCGCCGATACGCGACGCCTCGGGGACCATTGTGGGCGCCTCGACGATCGGGCGGGACATCACGGCGCAGGAACGCGCCGAGCAGGCGATCCGGGCCAGCGAGGCGCGTATGCGCTTTATCCTGCAGGCGACCAATGTGGGTACCTGGGATTGGGATATGCGCACCAATAAGGTCCGCTGGTCGGAGAGTCTCGAAGAGCTGCACGGCCGGCCGCGTGGAAGTTTTCAGGGGACCTTCGAGAGCGCGCTTGCCGATGTCCATCCGGAGGACAAGGCGCTCATCGATGCGGCGCTTGCTGCGGCGGTCAACGGCGCAGGCGACTTTCACGTCGAATACCGGGTGGTTCTGTCGGATGGACGCATTCGCTGGGTCGAAGGCAAGGGGCAGCTGGTGTTCGACGCTGCGGATCAGCCCGAGCGCATGGCCGGCATCTGCATGGACGTCACCGAGCGCAAGGAGTCCGAGCAGGCGCTACGTACCAGCGAGACGCTGTTGCGAAGCCAGACCGAGGAACTCGCGATCGCGCACCGGCAGAAGGACGAATTCCTCGCCATGTTGGCGCACGAGCTGCGCAATCCGCTGGCGCCGATCAGCAATTCCGTTCAGCTGCTGAAGATCCAGGGACCGGAACAGCGTGAACAGTCGCTGCCCTGGGCCATCGATGTCATCGACCGCCAGGTCGGGCAGATTTCGCGCCTGGTCGACGACTTGTTGGACGTTGCGCGCATAACGCGCGGCCATATCGAGCTGCGGCCCGAATACATGGACTTGAATGAAGTGGTGGTACGCGCAGCGGAGGCGGCGGCGCCCTGGTTCGAGGCCAAGCACCAAAACTTCGAGCTGCACTGCGCAGACGAGCCGGTGCCGGTGTTGGTCGATGCGGTACGCATGATCCAGGCGGTCTCGAACCTGCTCAACAACGCCGCAAAATTCACAGCGGAACACGGCATCATCCGCCTGCGACTGCAGCGCGATCGCGATGAGGCGGTGATTTGCGTCGCCGATACGGGCACGGGCATCTCGCCCGATGTCCTCTCGCACGTCTTTGAACTGTTCACCCAGGGCGACCGGTCCCTGGATCGGCGCCAGGGTGGTCTGGGTCTGGGCCTGCCCCTGGTGCGGCGGCTGGTCGAGATGCACGACGGTCGTGTTGTCGCAATCAGCCCCGGCATGGGCCGCGGTAGTGAATTCGTGATCCGCCTGCCACTGTCTTTGGCGGTCGGTCCGGATCCGAACAACCGCTCGAATGGGCTGCAAAACGCTCAAGCCCAGCGACCGATACGTATCCTGATCGTCGATGACAACGTCCAATCCGCGGACGCCATGGCGGTCCTGCTGGAAACCCTCGGCCACGAGGCGACCGCGGCCTACAACGGGCCGACGGCATTCCGAATCGCGAAGGAAGCCCGGCCCGAGCTGGTGTTCCTCGACATCGGTCTTCCCTTGATGGACGGCTACGAGGTTGCGAAGATCCTGCGGGAACGCTACGGGCGCAGTATCAGGCTGGTTGCGCTCAGCGGTTACGCGCCACGCGAGGCAGAGACGCATCTCGGCCCCGCGAGCTTCGACGACTACATTCTGAAGCTCATCAGCTTCGAGAAACTTACCGCCATCTTGTCCGAGCACATGGACGCGCGGCTTGGCGCGGATTAGCCTGCGGGCCCATCAATGCGTGCGAATGTGAACCGGCGGGTCGCTGTCGGCATCCTCGGTTCTGAGTCCATAATGCTCGATCAGCAGGTCGACCATCCGGTCCAGGTCGATATCGCTATCCTCGTCGTCGGCGTCGATCGTGAATTCTTCCCAGTCGTCCATCATCGTATCTCCTGATGCCTGGTCACTCGGGTCATCCGCCATGGTTCGACGAATGGGTCACGGAGATTGACGCAATCCACGTGCCATTCGCCACCTGCGCAGGCCCGCGTCCCGCAGCCTTCGCACCGTTACGCGATTGCCCAGCCGCCGTACGAAGATGTGTGTCCGATCGTTGCGCAGATTCAGGAGAGGCTTTGTAATTCCTGCGCCTGTGCGTTCGTCAACGTCCCATCACCGCGCCGAATCGCTCCAGTCCGTCGACTTGATCGAAGACGATCTTGATCGCCACCATGAGCGGGACGGCGATCAGCGCGCCGGCGATGCCCCATAGCCAGCCCCACCATACGATTCCGATAAACACCACCAGGGGATTGAGCGAAAGTCGGTGTCCGAGCACGGTCGGCGTCAGGATCTGCCCTTCGAGCGTCGTGAGCGTCAGGAAGGTTCCTGAGACGAGCAGGACCCGCGCGCCGTCATCGAAGGTCAGCACCGCCACCCCTGTGATGACCACCAGCGTGATCAGCGCACCGATGTACGGCAGGAAGTTCATGGTAGCCGCCACGACGCCCCAAAGCAGCGCGTTGGGCATCTCGAGGAAATGCATCGCCAGGGCGACCGCGGTCCCCAACGCCGTGTTCGTCAGCGTTATGGTGGCCAGGTAGCGCGAGACGTCACGCTGAATGGTGTCGACGATCTTCATGGCCTTGACCTTGTCGCGCAGGCGGGGAAGGGCATGGATGAAGTTGTTCAACAGCAGGTCGCTCGAGGCAAGAAAGAAGTACACGAGGAATATCACCAGCGCCAACTGCACGGCGAAGGCCTGCGTGCCAATGAGAAGATTGGTAAACAACCCGGGTGCACCGGGCCTCGGCCGCTTGTCGGTGGCTTCCCCGGGCGTCATCTGCTCGACCCGCTTCTCGACTTCTGCAGCCGCTTCGTTGACCTCTTCGAAGGTCTCCTGCAATGGACGTAGCTTGATTTCCAGTTCCTGGGCCACCGCGGGCAAGGTCCGAAACCAGCTCGATGCCGGTTCGGCCAGCGCCAGGAAGGCGGTGGCAAGCAGGCTTGCCAAGCCGAGCGTCAGCACGGCGGCCGCCACTGCGGACGGCAGACGAATCCGTTCCAGGGCGCGCTTGAAGGGCATCAGCAGCAGGCTCAGCAGTGCGGCAATCACGACCGGCAGCAACACTGCGCGAGCGGTGTACAACGCATAGAACATCCCCAGGATGAACAGGCCGACCACGGCATGCTGCCAGCTGGTGGATTGCGAGATGACGGCGGAAACGACCTGTGAATCCCCCGGTGCGGCCGGGCTCTCGATCGCCTGGGCCCCTGTTGTGTCGGCG
>JBAYTM010000070.1:0-8188 GCA_041675685.1 Thiohalobacteraceae bacterium | reverse complement strand
TGCAAACGGACGGCAAGGTGCCGGAGCCTCTGTGGTTCACAGGCAATGCCGTCGGATTCCAGGGGCCCTGGGGCACGAGCTACCCCGTGAATCTGCGGCTGCATGTGCGGAAGCTCACCGAGGCCGAATGGATCGAGCGTGCGCGCCGGCCGATGCGGCCACCGATGCCCTGGTTCAATCTGCGCGACATGGAGGATGCGGATCTGGTCGCGATCTATCGCTACCTGCGCGCACTGGGCCCTGCGGGCGAACCGGCGCCGGCCGCGGCGGCGCCGGGCGTGGCGGTCACGACGCCCTACATCGACTTCAACCTCCGGAACCTGCCACAACAGACGACGACCGGGGCGCGCAATGGCGCGGAGCGGGAAATCGTTTCGTCGCTGCGGATTCAGGCAATGACGGATAGGAAATCCGATCAATCCCAGTTTCGTCATTCCCGCGAAAGCGGGAATCCAGAAATTCAAAGGCATGGATTCCGGCCTGCGCCGGAATGACGGATTGTTCAGACCTTCCGATATAGAGGACACCAATATGACAGCTACCGACAGCCATCTGCGTTTACGCCAACTCGAGACCATGCTGCTGATCCGCGCCTACGAGGAGCAACTTGTCGAATTGCAGCGCAACGGTGCCCCGGGCACCTGTACCAGCGTCGGTCAGGAGGCCTGCGCGGTCGGCGTGATCGATGTGTTGGAATCGCGCGATCGCATCCTGACCAACCACCGCAGCGCGGCGCACCTGATCGCACGCGGCGCCGACCCGGGGCGGCTGATGGCCGAGGTGCTCGGCCGCGTGGACGGGTATTGCGGCGGCCGCAGCGGCAGTCTGCACATTTCGGCGCAGGAACTCGGCGTCGTACTCACCTCCACCATCGTCGGCGGCGAGCTGTCGATGGCACCCGGCGTCGCGCTGGCCCAGAAGATGGGACAGGGCGAGCCCGGCGCGATCACCGCCGTCTTCTTCGGCGACGGGGCGGCCTGCGAGGGCGTCTTCCACGAGTCGCTCAACCTCGCCGTGCAATGGCAGTTGCCGCTGCTGTTCGTCTGCGAGAACAACCAGTGGCAGGCGTTCGTGCACCGCCGTGAGACCATGGCCGACGAGGCGATCGCGTCCTGGGCGCGCGGCCATGGCCTGGATACGCAGCGCGTCGACGGCAACGACATCGAGGCGGTACAGACGGCGGCCAAGGATGCAGTCGCGAAGATCCGCGCGACCGGCCGGCCCCAGTTTCTGGAGCTGGTCACCTATCGCCTGCGTGGTCACTTCGAGCCTGATGACCAGGCCTATGTCGATGCCGCCGAGCTCAAACACTGGCAAAGCCGCGATCCGATCCACTTGTTGCGTGAGTGGTTGCTGGGTGCTGGCTTGGCGGATGCCGCCGCTATCCGGGCGATGGAGACGCGCGTTCGCGCACGCGTCGCCGACGCATTGCAGTTCGCCCAGGCGAGTGCCTGGCCGGAGGCCGAAACGCTGACGGAGTACGTGTATGCGTAAAAACCCGTGAGCGACGCGAGTCTTCAAATCGACCGCAGGACGTTATTTTCGGAGCACAGCCACCAGGAGGACTCCCGATGATCCGTATGACAACCGCAGACGCCATCCATCTGGCGTTACGCGAAGAGATGCAGCGCGACCCGCGTGTGCTACTGATGGGCGAAGGTGTCGCCACCAAGCGCGCCGATCTGGTACGCGACTTCGGCGCGGCGCGCGTGCGCAACACGCCGCTTGCCGAAGCGATCATCGCCGGCACGGCGGTCGGTGCCGCCGCGAGCGGGTTGCGACCGGTGATCGATCTGCTGTTCGCGCCCTTCCTCGCCTACGCCATGGATGCGCTGATCAACAGCGCGGGCAAGCTGCGTTATCTGTCCGGCGGGCAATTCGAGTTTCCGTTGGTGACGCTGGCCATGACGGGCAGCGCCTGGTGTGTGGGGGCGCAGCACAACCACAACCTCGAGGCCATGTTCGTGCATGCGCCGGGCCTGCAGGTCCTGATGCCGTCAGAACCAGCGGACTTCAAAGGCCTGCTGAAGACCGCGATCCGCGATCAGAACCCGACCCTGTTCTTCACCGACATGGCGCTGCTGTATCAGGAAGGCGAGGTGCCGCAGACCAGCGAGCATCTCGTCCCGCTCGGCAAGGCGGCGATTCGTCGCGTGGGTGCAGACCTTACCCTGGTGAGCTACGCAAAGACGGTGGCGATCTGCATGCAGGCCGCCGAACAATTGCACGCGCAGGGGATAGCCGCCGAGGTGATCGATCTGCGCAGCCTGAAGCCGCTGGACGAGGCGACTGTGTTGCAGTCGGTGCGCAAGACCGGCCGGCTGATTGTCGTCCATGAGGCCAGCGGGCTGTGTGGTGTCGCGGCCGAGATCGCGGCGCTGGCGGCGACACAGGCCTTCGATTCCCTGCGCGCCCCGGTCGTGCGCATCACCGGGCCGGATGCGCCGAGCGCATCGTCCTGGGCATTGGAACAGGCGGCGCTGCCGCAGGCGGACCGCGTCGTGAATGCCGCACGCGAGCTGGTGGCGCGCGGCACGTCGGGTAGCAACACGAACCTGCACATCGCGTAACGACCCGACCGGAAGAAAATCGACGCGAGCCATGCAAGAATCCTGGCCTTGCAATGACGAACCCACCGAGCCCCGTAGGGTGTGTCGGGCCGTAGGCTGACGCACCGAACCGTGCCGGCCATGGTGCGTCGCTACGCCGACGCACCCTACGCACGCGTTCTCGTGAGGCAGTGCAAGCATAGGGTGACTGTCAGACCGAAAGCATTACTTTCAGCGCCCCGGCACTTCGGTAAGCAGCAACGGCCGAGCGACGTTCAGGCGGAAGCGTCCGCGCCCGGTCTTTTCGATGTTGACGACACTGCAGCGTTCGGCGAGCCGGCGTTGCAGGAGGATCAGGCGCGCCTCGAGATTGTCGCTGACGTCCGGTAATTTGAGCGTCGGATCGAGGCGCAGTTCGCGGTTGGTGAACTCGTTGCGCCCGGCCTCGACGTAATCGCGCACCAGTTTCCAGAAGATCGCGCCGGCCACGCCCTTGATCAGGTAGTCGTTGTCGATGAACACGCTGTGATCGGCGGTAAAGTGTTTGATCCCCGCCGGCGGACCCTGGACGGCGGGCGGCACGCGTGTGACGGCCGCCTCTTCGTGGTGCTCTGCGGTGTGCGACAGCAACTCGATGTACATCGCCAGCTGTCCGGCAAGCACCACCAGTGCATCTTCGTCTTCGTAGCCGAAACGCATCTCCTGCGGGCTTTCCACATAGAGCGCACCGAGCAGGCGTTCGCCATACCACAGCGGCACGGCGAGCTGACTGCCGGACGCCGCGAGCCCCGGAAACGGGATCACGGTTTCGAGTCCGTCGGCGCCCGCGCTCCGCTCGAAGCCGTCGCGCACGGCGCGACTGTAGAGGTATTCCTGTGCCGCGTAGCCGATGCGTATCGGTGTGCGTTCGCGTGCGGCGACGCCGATGATGCCTTCGCCGATGCGGATCTCCGAGCCGACGCCGGATTCGGCGTAGCCCCGCGTCGCCACGGTGTACAGACGCCCCTGCGCGGCATCGTGCATCAGCAGCATGGCATGCCGGATGTCGCAGTGCTGCTCAAGCCCCTGCAGACAGGCGTCGAACAGACCGGCGAGATCGCTGCAGCCGGTCAGGCCGGCGAGGCAGGCGCGCAGGCTGGGCAACAGATGCTGACGCGGCGCATCCGGCGCCGCCTCGCCACCGAACACCGGCTCGATGGCAAGCACGCGATAGACGTCGGAGCCGAGCAGGCGGAACACCTTGCTCATGCCGCTGTGCGAGGCGATGCCGGCCAGCTTGGCCTTCATCTTCTCGAACAGCGGACCTTCGGTTTCGGTACGCAGATATTCGAGTTGCAGGCGCCAGTGCGCCGCGGTGGCCGGGTCTATGACCTGGGTCACGGCACGCGGGTTGGCCAGAATGTTCTTGCGCGTCGTATTGAAGAACTGAAAGGTCAGTGCGACATGCGCGTCGTCGACGTAATGGACCTGCGACAGGTAGGCGACGTTCGGCGTGCCGTCGGGCGCGCAGGTGGCGATGACCGAGGGCACCGCGCCTTCGAAGCAACGCCGCAGTTCGCTGAGGGTCGGCATCAGGGTTGCGGGCGCAATGGCTCGCCGGCGGAAGGCCCTGGCGTCTGCACGAATGCGGCGGTCGGCGTGAAGGTCACGGCGACGGCGTCGTCCTCGGTCCCGGACATGATGTTGACCCCGAAGGGATCCTTGAATCCGATCGCGCCGATGTCGTCGCGGAAGCTTCGTCCGTAGGCGCGCATCAGCGCGCGATCGCCGTCCGCAAGCGGCGCGATCTGCGCGCCTGCGCCCTTCAGTTGCAGCGTCTCGTGGGTGGTCGGGCGACTGAACACCGCTGCGACAGCGCCGCCGGCACGCAGATCGCGGAGCACCGTCGCCGATTGCGTGAGCGACAGAAACAGCGTGATCGAGCGGCGATCCGGGGCGACGCGACAGCCGTAGGCGCGCGCCACGGACGGGATGCGCTCGGCGCTGCTGGAGCCGGCAAGGATCGAGACGTGGTGTGTGATGAAGTCCGCCCGCGCCTCGTCCAGCAGCGGAGGGTCCAGTTCGGTGGTCATACCGGGGCAGTCACCAGGGTTCGCGCCCTGTCAGCGCGTAGACATGGAACGGTGGCAGTAAACATGGACCTATCAGCCGGCAGCATATTGTTTTGTCTCCCCGTCCCTGAAGGATCCCGGCGCCGTTCCCCGTCTCCCGGAAGGCGCCATTCGCGGCGTGGAATGCGCCGAAGGGTAATCGGCACGCCCGGCCTTGTAAATGGCGCGAAATAGCGAGCCGGCAGGGCCGGCGGACTCTATCGCGCGTTTGTCTGTCGCCCTGCAGCCGCCATCCTGCCGGCACCCTTGGAGCGTTTCGCAGGAATGACGGGAGCAGGCGTTTTTGGAAGCTTCGTTGGCCGGGGCCACCAACGCGGAGTCCAATGACAGTCCAAGGAAGCTCTGAACAATCCGTCATTCCGGCGCAGGCCGGAATCCATGTCTTTGAATTTCTGGATTCCCGCTTTCGCGGGAATGACGAAACTGGGATTGATCAGAGTTTCCTCAAGTGAAGGCTGAATGCCGTCGTGGACCAGCAGCCGTTCAGGCGTCGGCGGCGCGGCGTAATCTGGCCTCGACCCGCGCCGCGGTCAAAATGCTTCTGTCAATCACCTCGGGGTACAGGGGGAAGAAGCGCTCCACCTCGAACACCTGTGCGCGCGCGGCCTGTTCCAGCCGGCACCGTACGGAACGGGGAAGCCCCTGCACCATCAGCAGCCGCGGTGCGAGCCGGCGGATGTAACGATCACAAAGCTGCTGCGCCGGCGCATCGTCCCAGTCTTCCCGGATCAGACAAGGCGGAAAGTCGTCCGCGGCGGGGTCCCGACGTTCGAACCAGGCCGCCCGCGGCTTGGCGCCGGCGCGCTCTTCGACGAGCTTCTGCAGGCGATAGTTGACCGGCGGTACGTAGGTTCCCTGGCCGGTCTCCGGCTCGGGCACGTCGAGTTGCGCGGCGGGCATGGCGATCCAGGACGGCCGCGACGGAACCAGGGCCATGTCGGCCGGATCGGCGCAGGAATGCAACAGGGCAAGCGGGCGTTGGTCGGCACTGCCCAGCAGCCAATACTCGTAGCGGTCGACGGTGGCGAACGGCAGCCGGGCAGACAGGATCGCGTCGTACAGATCCCGGACGGCGGCGCAGACCGCGTCGGGATCGAGGAACGGATGCAATGCGCGGGTCTTGAGTTCGCCCTGCTCGACGGTCGCCACCAGGGCGAAGTGCAGCTTCGGGTCGGCGAGCGCCTCGCGCTTCTGCTGGCGCGCCTCTTCGGTCATGGCGTATTGGATCGCCCAGTTGCTCCCGTCCATGCTCAGGGCACGCGCCGTTTCGAGTTCCGCAATCTGGACGAGCCCGACGAACGGCGACAGCAGCCGCTTGGAATAGGTTCGGATCTTGCCACTGCTCATCGCTGCGTGTCTCAGGTGCTCGCGCGAATCGTACGGCTGTCGGTCACCGTGCGCCGACGCGACGGCTATTGGCGGCCTGCTGGAAATCGTGCGGCAGGAGGCAGCGCGTTTTCCAACAACCTCCTAGGCACCAAGTTCGGCGGCCAGCTTGCGCGCGACGGCCAGCCGTTCCTTGGCCAGATCGTAATACTGGGGATGACTGGCTTCGCGGAAGACCTTCGCAACCGCCTCGAAATCGCAAATCGCCTGGCCGCAAAGGTCCGCATCCCGGGCGCGCTCCGCCAGGGCCCGGCGCGCGTCTCCCAGGTTCGCTCTGGTCATGGCCCAGGCGATGGGTCTGTCATCGGGGCGCATCTCCTGGAGTGCGGCATCGTAGGCCGCGATCGCCTCGCACAGGGGCGCGGGGTCGTCCTGCCGCTCTCCGAGTCTCTGCAGCGCCGCGCCCAGATTGTTCTGCGCCAGACTCCATTCCTCCGGCCAGCGCGCGCGAGTCCATACCTCGAGGGCGCTCCGGTAGGCGCCAATTGCCTGCTCCAGCTCCACCCGGTCGTTGCCCTGCTCCCCGCGCACCCGCAAGGCGGTGCCGAGACTGTTCTGGACCCGGGCCCAGTCCAGGGGCGCCCGCGCGCGGGTCCAGTCCCGCAGCACCTGCCGGTAGGCGTCGATCGACCGCGCCAACATCGCCGTGTCCCGTTTGAGCTGCCCCAGGGTGAGCAGCGCCGTGCCCAGGTGATACTGCGCCATGGCCCACTCCCGCGGCGCCGTATCGCGGCGAAGTGCCTGCAACGCACCTTCGAACGCCGCGACCGCGCGCCGGAGCATATCGTCGTCACCCTGCCGCTGCGCCAGGATGCCGAGCGCATTACCGAGACCCAGCTGCGTCGCCGCCCAGTCCAGAGGCGCGCGCTCGCGGCTGCGGCCTTGCAGGGCCTGCTCGAAGGCCGCGATGGACCGTTCCAGATAGTGAACGCCACGCCGGCGCTGGCCGGCGATGCCGAGCGCATTGCCAAGCCGGTGCTGGGTGACGGACCAGTCGTCCGGCCGCTCGGACTCCGGGGCCAAGGGCAGGACGGCGTGGCTGTACAGTTCGATGGACTCTTCCAAGGCCGCGTTGTCGCCGTATTCCCGGCCGCGCTCTTCCAACGCCGCGGCCCGTTCGCATTGGTAATGCCACTGCGCCTCGACCGGAAGCGCAGGCGTCGCCGCCGCGGCGGCGTACAGATCCGCGGCGCGGCGGTGATCCTGCCCGAGCGCGGCGACGGCTGCCTGCCGGGCAAGCAGAGACGCGAGCGTCGCAGGCGCACACGGTGGCGCCTGCCGACAGGAAGCAACGGCATCCGCGAAGGCCTGATCGGCCCGCTCCAATGAGAAGGTAGGACCGGGCTCCAAGGCGTCGCGGGCACGCGCCACTGCGGCGGCAACTTCGGGTGCCGGGAACTCCACCGCGGAATCCTGCGCACTGCGCAGCGCGAGGAGTCGGGTGCAGGCCTGCCGGAGCGCACCGGGCAGCTGCCGATCCGCCGCGTTCGCGGCACGGACGCAATCGATCAGATGGACCAGATCCGACGGGCCGCAGCCCTGCTCCGTCGCGAGGGCGTCGATTTCGGCCTGATATTCCGAGGGGACGAGCGGCGGCGGGTCGCTGTGCAGGTCGTAGGCTGTGTCGGTGATTGGCATGGCAGTTGGGTTTGGCGACATCGACAGTCTCCGCTGCCGCGTTGTCGCCTTGTTTGCGTCGTCGGCGCGAGCACCCGATGTGGCGGCAAATGCGCGTTGGTCGATCGCCACGGAACGGCGCGCGCGCCGCCCGCGCGGCCCGACCATTCAGTCCACGATGTGATAGACCGGGGCCTTCTCCATGGTCCAGTCGCCGGACACCGGGTCACGCCGCGACAGGGTGAGGACATGCCAGTTCTGATCATCCAGTTTCATGTAGTCGCCGCGGTAGTAGTAACCGGGCCAGCGCGTCTCCTGACGAAACAGGGTGTGTTGCACCACGCACTCGGAGGCCACGATCCGATGCTGGAGTTCCCAGGCGCGCTGCAGTTGGTGCAGATCCTCGGCCCCGATGGATTCGAAATCCTCCTGCAGGATCCTCAGGTGCTCGAGGCCCCGTTTCAGCAGTGGTTCGTTGGTCATGTAGTTGACCGTGATGCCGCCCGCGTATTCGTCCATGATCTT
>JBAYTM010000069.1:0-8203 GCA_041675685.1 Thiohalobacteraceae bacterium | reverse complement strand
CCTGCGCATGCTGCGGCTCTGTCCGGCTATGAGTTGGGTTAACTGCGCCGGTCCAGCACAATTTCTTCCAGGGTGGAACGTCAACCGCCTTCGTCGACAGTAGGCACCCCCGGGCGCTTTGGGTAAACTCCCGCCCCGATGTCCGCACCCGCCAAAGATCCCGCACAGCACACGCCCATGATGCAGCAGTATCTGCGCATCAAGGCCGAGTATCCGGACATCCTGCTGTTCTATCGGATGGGCGATTTCTACGAGCTGTTCTACGGCGATGCGCGACGCGCGGCGCAACTGCTCGATATCACGCTCACCGCGCGCGGCCAGTCGGGCGGCGAACCCACCCCGATGGCCGGTGTGCCGGTCCACGCCGTCGATCAATATCTCGCGAAACTCGTGCGGCTCGGTGAATCCGTGGCCATCTGCGAACAGATCGGCGACCCGGCACAGAGCAAGGGGCCGGTCGAACGACAGGTGGTCCGCATCGTCACCCCGGGCACGGTCACCGAAGAATCGCTGCTGGAAGAACGCCGCGACAATCTTCTTCTGGCCTGCACCGCCCTGAAGGAGCGTTTCGGGTTGGCGGCGCTCGATCTCAGCAGCGGACGTTTCAGCGTGCAGGAACTCGATGGCGTCGAGGCGCTGCACAGTGAGTTGGAACGCCTGCGTCCGAGCGAGCTGCTGCTCAACGAAGACTGCGCCTTTCCTACGACCGTCAGCGGACGCCCCGGCAGCAAGCGCCGTCCGCCCTGGCATTACGAGACCGACAGCGGCACGCGCCAATTGTGCGCCCAGTTCGGCACGCGCGATCTGGCCGGGTTCGGTTGCCACAAGCTGCCGCTCGCCGTCGGCGCCGCCGGCGCCCTGCTGCAATATGTCAAAGACACCCAACGCGCGGCCTTGCCGCACTTGCGCGGCCTGCGGGTGGAGCTGCGCGAAGACAGCATCATCCTCGATGCGGCCAGCCGGCGAAATCTCGAGCTCGATCAATCGCAGTCCGGACGTGCGGAACACAGCCTTGCGGGCGTGCTGGACAGCACCGCGACGGCGATGGGCGCGCGCCTGTTGCGGCGCTGGCTGAACCGTCCGCTGCGGGATCGTGCGCAACTGCGCCGGCGCCATCAGTGCGTGGAGACCCTGCAAAACGATCGCGGCTATGAGGCCGTGCACGCCCTGTTGCGCGGACTGTGCGACCTGGAACGCGTGATGACTCGGGTGGCCTTGAAGTCGGCGCGGCCGCGCGACCTGTCCGGTCTGCGCGACAGCCTGGCGCGGCTACCGGAAGCGCAGCGCATTCTGGCGACCTACGACGATCCCCTGCTGCGCGAAGTCGCCGGACGCATCGGCGAGCACCCGGAGCCGCAACGGCTGTTGCAACAGGCCCTGGTGGAACAGCCGCCGGTGTTGATTCGCGACGGCGGCATGATCGCCACCGGTTACGATCCGGAACTCGACGAGCTGCGCGCGCTCAGCGAAAACGCCGACCAATTCCTGGTGGATCTCGAAAAGCGCGAACGCGAGCGTTCCGGAATCGCGACCCTCAAGGTCGGCTACAACCGCGTGCACGGTTTCTACATCGAGGTCGGCAAGGCGCAGGCGACCCGCGTGCCCGATGATTTCCAGCGTCGCCAGACCTTGAAGGGTGCCGAGCGTTACATTACGCCGGAACTTAAAGGCTTCGAGGACAAGGTGCTGTCGGCGCGCGAACGTGCCCTGGCACGCGAAAAGGCCTTGTACGAGGCCTTGCTCGAGTCATTGCTGGATCAGCTCGGGCCGCTGCAGACGGCCGCCGAGGCGATCGCCGAGCTGGATGTGCTGGCCGGATTCGCCGAACGCGCCGATCGGCTCGACTGGCGCCGGCCGCAGTTGAGCGACGAACCGGGATTGCGGATCGAGGCGGGGCGCCATCCCGTCGTGGAACAGGTGCTGGATGCGCCGTTCGTGCCCAACGAGGTAGGGTTCGACGAGGCGCGGCGCATGTTGATCATCACCGGGCCGAACATGGGCGGCAAATCCACCTACATGCGCCAAACCGCGTTGATCGTACTGCTCGCGCACATCGGCAGCTTCGTGCCCGCGGCGCGCGCGGTGATCGGACCGGTCGACCGCATCTTCACGCGCATCGGCGCCGCCGACGATCTCGCCTCCGGACGTTCGACCTTCATGGTCGAGATGACGGAGACCGCCAACATCCTGCACAACGCCACCGAACAAAGTCTGGTGTTGATGGACGAGATCGGTCGCGGCACCAGCACCTACGACGGCCTCTCGCTGGCCTGGGCGGTGGCCACCGACCTGGCGCAGCGGGTGCGGGCCTTCACGCTGTTTGCCACCCACTATTTCGAACTGACCGAACTCCCCACGCTGTACCCCTCGATCGCCAACGTCCACCTGGATGCGATGGAACACGGCGACCGCATCGTGTTCCTGCACGCCGTCAAAGACGGGCCCGCCGACCGCAGCTACGGTCTGCACGTCGCCGCGCTCGCCGGCATCCCCGCCGAGGTCCTGATCCAGGCCCGCGAACGCCTGCGGCTGCTCGAACAGCAGGCCGGCACGGCCGCCCCGGCCGGTGGTCAGCTGGCGCTGTTCAGCGCGGCCCCCGAGCATCCGATCCTGGATGCGCTGGAAGGCATCGAACCCAGCGACCTGAGTCCGCGCCAGGCCCTGGACATCCTTTTCAAGCTCAAAGATCTCCTGCACTCGGACTGAAGGCCGGCCTAGCGCCGGTCGCCAGGCTTCGCCGGGATAATGGCGCGCAAACGGTCTTCGAGGTCCACCCGCGCGACTCCCCCAACCTCGTTTCTCCATTTTTCAACGAGATATCGCCCATTCCCGCCGTGGCACTGAACTTGCTTTTTCGCCTGCACAGACTGCGCGCCGGCGCCCGCCGGCTGCGTGATGCATTTGGCTTCGTCGCCCCGGACTGGATACAACAATGAAAATCGAGAAGGTTTCCCTCAAGGCCCTGACCGTCGGCATCCTGCTGTTGCTGGGGCTGTCTTCGATCGCGCTCACGTTGTTTTCCAGCACCCGGCATCAGGCGGCTGCGCTGGAGGCGCAGTCGGATTCACTTGCCCGCATCATCGGTGTAGCGCATCGCGAAACCCTGCGCACGCTCGATAGCCAGCTGCGCGACCTCGGCCAACGGATGCAACAAGGTTCGGCCCTGCAGGCGGCGTTCGATTCCGCGCTCCGGGATCCCGGTCGCGAGGCCGACTTCGCCGCCCTGCTCAACGCGCCGCTCAAGCGCAACGACAGCGGCTTGAATCTCGCAAAACTGCGCGCCTACGACGCGGATCTTCGACTGGTCGCGGAAAGCAGCGATGGCGTCAGCGGCTTGCCGGCCGAACTTCCCGACGTGCTGCTGCAGCGGGTTCGCAACATCAACGCGCCCGGCGCAACCCACGCGACCTACTGGAGAGCCGGCAACACGCCCTACTACTCCATGCTGCTGCCGCTCGGCGGCGAGCAGCCGGCCGGTTATCTGGAAATCGTGGTGTCGCCGTTGCCCCATCTACGGACCATCCAGGACACCCTGCAGTTGCCCTTCCGTATCCACCTCGGGGAACGGGGCACAAGCGAGACGGGCCTGTATGAATCGCAGGATTGGCACCGACCCGGCACCACGGAACTGGCCGTGCATTACCGGGTCAAGGACCTGGCCGGCGCCCATGTGATGGACCTCGAGGCGATCGAAGACGTCACCGATCTGTACGCGGACATGGCCCAAGTGCGTAGCGTGACGGCGGTGGCGTACCTGATCATGACCGGTGGCAGTCTGGTGCTCGCCATCGGCCTGTTCAACGCCTTCCTGTTCCGGCCGGTCACACACATCATCCAGGACATGCAACGCGCCGCCGAAGGCGAACTCAATGTGTCGGTGCGCTCGCGCGCCGTCAAAGAGTTCAACGCGCTCGCCAAGGCCTTCGATCGCATGACCGGCAAGATCCGCGAACTGGTCGAACGCGAACGCCAGCATGCCGAAGACGTTACCGGCAAGGTCGAACTGATCCAGGATGTCGTCGAAGGCGCCGCCCGCGGCGACCTGACCGGTCAGCTCATGGTCTACCGCGACAACGACGCCATCTCCGGTCTGGCCGAAGGCATTCAGGGCATGCTCGACAGCCTCAACAATCTGGTTGCGCGGATTCAGCAGTCGGGCATTCAGGTGACCTCCTCAGCCACCGAGATCGCCGCCACCGCGAAGCAGCAGGAGGCGACGGTCAGCGAGCAGGCCGCCACCACCAACGAGATCCGCGCGACCGTGACGCAGATTTCGGCGACCTCGAAGGAGCTGGTCAACACCATGCACGAGGTCACCGACGTCGCCTTCAAGACCGCCGAGAGCGCGAATCAGGGCCGCACCTCTTTGGTCCGCATGGAAGACACCATGCGCAACATGATGGACGCCACCACCGCCATCGGCTCCAAGCTCGCCGTGCTCAGCGAGAAGGCCGGCAACATCAATACCGTCGTCACCACCATCAACAAGGTGTCCGATCAGACCAACCTGCTGTCGCTGAACGCCGCTATCGAGGCAGAAAAGGCCGGCGAATACGGCGTCGGTTTTGCCGTGGTCGCCACCGAGATCCGGCGTTTGGCCGATCAGACGGCGGTGGCCACCTGGGACATCGAGCAGATGGTCAAGGAGATGCAGTCCGCAGTTTCGGCCGGCGTCATGGGCATGGAGAAGTTTTCCACCGAGGTCCGTCAGGGCGTGGACGACGTACGCCGCGTCGGCTCGCAGCTGGCGCACATCATCGAACAGGTCGAGCATCTGATTCCGCGCTTCGAAGAAGTCCACGAAGGCATGCAGTCGCAGGCCAAGGGTGCGCATCAGATCAGCGAGGCCATGGTGCAGCTGGCGGATTCCTCGCAGCAGACGGCCGAATCCCTGCGCCAGTCCAACGGCGCCATCGGTCAGCTCAACGATGCCGCGCGCCGGCTCCAGGAAGGCGTATCGCACTTTAAAGTCTTTTCGCAGGGCTGAGCCATGTTGTGTCTCCTGCTGCGGCTGGGAAGCGAGCGCTACGCCATCGACGCGAGGCGTATCGTCGAAGTGGTGCCGATGGTCGCGCTGCGACCGCTACCGCATGCGCTGCCCTATGTCGCCGGACTGTTCGATTACCGCGGGGTGCTGGTGCCGGTCATCGACCTGTGCCGCCTGACCGGTCCGCGTACCTGCGGCGCGTTCCTGACCACGCGTACCGTGCTGGTGGATTATCCGGACGCCGACGGACGGAGCCATATTCTCGGGCTGCTTGCAGAGCAAGTCACCGAAACCGTCAAACTGAAAGACCGCGATTTCAAAAACGGCGGTGTCGCGGTCGATGCGGCACCCTATCTCGGCCCGCTGATCAAGGTCGGTGACCAGCTGGTACAGCTTCTCGAAATAGAGGCGTTGCTTCCCGAAGACCTGCGTGCGCAGCTGTTCAGGGAGTGTGCCTGATGCCCATGGCGGCGATCGAACAATTGCTCAAGCAGACCATGGGACTCAACTCGGCGTCGATCGGTAGCACGGCGATCAGCCGGGCGGTGCTGCAGCGCATGCGCGAACGCGGACTGGCCGAAGTCGACGACTATCTGCTGCGGCTGCGTGGCGACCCCATCGAGACGGCGAAGCTGGTCGACCTGGTGGTGGTGCCGGAGACCTGGTTTTTCCGCGACCGCAATCCCTTCACCGCCCTGGCGCGCTACGCACGCGAGCACTGGCCGGGGAAAGACCGCAGCTTCCCCTTGCGCGTTCTGAGCTTGCCCTGCTCGAGCGGCGAGGAGCCCTATACCATCGTCATGGCGCTCCTGGATGCGGGGCTTACGCCGCGCAGCTTCCGGGTCGATGCCGTCGACATCAGCGAGCCGAATCTGGAGCGGGCGCGGGCCGCCGTCTACCGCGACAATTCGTTCCGCGGTGACGATCTGAGTTTCCGTGATCGCTATTTCATCAAAACCGAATCCGGCTATCTGCTGAAAGCCGACATCTGCGGCCAGGTGAACTTTCAGCAGGGCAATCTGCTGGCGCCCTGCTTCCTCTTGGATGCCGAGCCCTACGACGTCGTGTTTTGCCGCAATCTGCTCATCTATTTCGATCGCGCCACCCAGGCACAGGCATTGAAGGTACTCGAACGCTTGTTGCGACCGACCGGGTTGCTGTTCCTCGGGCATGCCGAGGCCGGCGTCCTCAAAGGGCGACATTTCGCGCCGCTCGAGCATGCCCGCAGTTTCGCCTTCGTGCGCGGCGCGAGCCAACGTGCGCAGCAGGTCACCAACGAACCGGGCTTTCGCCTACCGCTTCGCCGCCGCAGCACCGGCGCCGGCAAGGCCGCGCCTCCGAAACACCGTCCTTCTCCGGTCGGGGCTCGGGAGATTGCCGCGCCGGACCCGGAGCCGCCCAAGTCGCAAGCCGATCTGACAAGCGCCGCCGAATTCGCGAACGCGGGACACTTGGTGGAGGCCGCGAAACTCTGCGAGAACCATCTGCGCTGTCATGGACCGGACGCTCAAGCGTTCCACCTGTTGGCGCTGGTGCGAGCGTCTGTCGGTGAACCGGTCGAGGCAGAGGCACTGTTTCGTAAAGCGCTGTACTTGGATCCCGGCCACTACGAGGCCCTGACGCATCTCGCGGTGATTCTCGAACAGCGTGGCGACCAGGCGGGCGCCGCACTACTGCGGCAACGCGCCAAACGCAGCTTCGAGCGTCTGCGACAGGAGGCGGCGGGACCCGCCGACAGCGCATGAGCATGCAGACGCCTGAACCGGTCGTGATCGACGACTGCTGGAATCGCATCGGCGTCTGGCGGCGCGGGAACGAGATCTGTCCGAAGCTCGCCGATGTCGTCCACTGCCGCAATTGTGAACAGTATTCGGCCGCCGGACGACGCATTCTGCAGCGCGAGATACCGCCCGGCTACCGCGACGAATGGTCCCGTTTGCTGGCGGCCCACAAGCAGGAACCGCAGCCGAACAGCGAGTCCATTGTCATCTTCCGACTCGGCGACGAGTGGCTGTCCATTCCAAGTCGCAGCGTGCGCGAAATCACGTCGTCGAAGCCGATTCGCCGCCTGCCGCATACCCGGCGCAACCTCGTCAAAGGTCTGGTCAACATGCGCGGCGAATTGCAGATCTGCATTTCGCTCGGTGGCCTGCTGGATCTGGACAAGGGCGAGTTGCCACGCCGCTTCGGCAGCGTCGGTATTGCCGACCGCATGGTGCTGATCGCCGACGCAGACAATCAGTATGTCTTTCCGGTTACCGAGGTACACGGACTGCACCGGCATCAACCCGGCGATCTTCAACCTGTGCCGGCCACGCTCGGCAAGGCCAGGACAACCTACACCAAGGGCGTCCTGCGCTGGAACGACGAACACGTCGCCTGCCTGGATGCCGAACTGCTGTTTCATACGCTCAACCGGAGCCTCGCATGAACGGCGAGGTCTCCATGCTCGATCTGTTCCGTGCCGAGATCGAGGCACAGACCACCCGCCTCAGCGAGCAGTTGCTGGCGCTCGAGGGGCGACCCGGTGATCCGGCACTGCTTGAAGGTTTGATGCGCGCGGCCCACTCGATCAAAGGCGCCGGGCGCATGGTCGATGTGGCGCCCGCGGTCCACATCGCGCATGCCATGGAAGAAATCTTCGTCGCTGCACAACAGCAGCGCCTGGAGCTCGATGGCGCGCTCGTGGATCTGTTGTTGCCTTGTGTGGATGTGCTCAATCGGATTGCGACCGACGCCGACCGGCCGGACCTGGTCAGGCAGTACGCCGAGGAACTCGAAGCCCTGCTTGCTCCGCTGGGATCGGCGACGACGAACTGCACGACGCCGCCACGCAGCTCCACCGCAGCCGGCGCGACAGGAGTAGCCACGCCGGTGGCGCGTGAGGCCGATACGGCAATGCTCGACCTGTTTCGCACCGAAGTGGACAGCCAGGCCCGGTTGTTGTCGACCGGCCTGCTGGATCTCGAGCAGGATCCCACCCGGCCCGAATGTCTCGAAGCAACCATGCGCGCCGCGCATTCGATCAAGGGCGCGGCGCGCATGGTCGAGGTGCAGGCCGGCGTGCGCATCGCACACGTGATGGAAGACGGCTTGGTCGCCGCACAGCATGGCAAGCTGCTATTGCAACCGGTCCACATCGATCTGTTGTTGCGCGGGGTCGACATGCTGCAGCGCATCGGCACGGCCCCCGACATCCAGGCCTGGACGCAGACT
>JBAYTM010000068.1:0-8215 GCA_041675685.1 Thiohalobacteraceae bacterium | reverse complement strand
GCGGAGGGCGGCCAGGCGAGCCTTGACGCGCCCCGCCGTAACGGTAGAGCGAACGCGGGCCGCGGACGCAAGGCAGCCGCCACGAGGTCCGTTACCAAGAAGAAAATTCCGGGCGCGCGCCCCGGCAAGCCGCCGGCCGATTTCGGTCCGCAGTTGGCGACGCTCCACAAGGCGGTGCCGGCCGGCGACGATTGGCTGCATGAAATCAAATACGACGGCTATCGGGTGCTGGCCGTGCAGGCACGCGGGCAGTTGCGGCTATTCTCGCGCAACGGCCTCGACTGGACCGAGCGCCTACCTCACTTGGCAAACGCATGCCGGACTATCGTTGCGAAGGACTACGTCCTCGACGGCGAACTGGTTGCGCTCAAGGCCGACGGGATCACCGATTTCCATGCGTTGCAGAACCGCTTGCGCAGCGGCGATCGCGGGCTGTTCTATTACGCCTTCGATCTGCCGTTCTACGCGGGGCAGGACCTGCGCGATACGCCCTTGGAAGCCCGCAAGGCGCTGCTGGCCGATCTGCTGACCCAGAGCGATACCGCGGCCGTCATTCGTTACAGCGATCACGTCCGCGGCCAGGGCGAGACGTTCTACGCGCATGCCTGCAAGGGTGGGCTGGAAGGCGTGATCTCCAAACGGATCGATTCGGGTTATGTATCGAAGCGCTCCGCGGCCTGGCGCAAAATAAAATGCGGGCAGCGTCAGGAGTTCGTGATCGGCGGCTTCACCGACCCCGGCGGTGCGCGCACCGGCTTTGGCGCCCTGCTGCTCGGGTACTACGATGATGGGGAGTTGCGTTACGCCGGCCGCGTCGGCACCGGATTCAGCGACCAGTCATTGAGGCAGCTCGGTGCGCGGCTCAGAAAACGGGAAACCGACGAACCGGCCTTCGCTGATCCACCCGACGAGGCGGATGTGCACTGGTGCCGTCCGGAACTGGTCGGCGAGGTCGCGTTCACCGGCTGGACCCGCGATGGGCGCCTGCGACATCCCTCGTTTCAAGGTCTGCGCGAAGACAAGCCGGCGAAGGCGATCGTGCGCGAGCAGCCGGTGAACGGATCGGAAAGTGAGACCCAAGCGGCGCAGGAGCCGCGTAGCAGGAGGCGGAAGGTGAAAGCGGGCTCCGAAGACCGCAGTATCGGCGGCGTACGGTTCAGCAATCCGGACCGCGTGCTCTATCCCGATCAGGGCGTGACCAAGGCCGAACTCGCCGAATACTATCTGAAGGTGGCCGACTGGATGCTGCCTTATGTCGCGGGACGACCTCTGTCGTTGGTGCGTTGTCCGCGGGGTCGTCAGCGGCAGTGTTTCTTCCAAAAGCACCTGACAGAAGCGCTCCCGGACGCGGTGCATGGCGTGACCATCGAAGAGAAGGACGGCGCTTCCACTTATATCGTCATCGACGACCTGCAGGGGCTCCTCAGTCTGGTGCAGTTCGGCACGCTGGAGATGCATCCCTGGCCGGCGCGTGTCGACCGTCTGGACCGTCCCGATTTCCTGGTATTCGATCTCGACCCCGGTCCGGGCGTCGACTGGGATAGCGTCAAGCTGGCCGCGCGCGCGTTGCATGAACTCATGGAGGCGCTTGGCCTGCAGAGTTTTCTGCGCACCTCGGGCGGCAAGGGACTGCATGTGGTCGTGCCTGTCGCACGTCGGCATAGCTGGGACGATATACGGGGCTTCAGCGAGGCGGTTGCACGGCATCTCGCCGAACAGGATCCGGCCCGCTATGTGGCGACCTCCAGCAAGGCAAAGCGTTCCGGAAAGATCTACATCGACTATCTGCGCAATACCCGCGGTGCGACCAGTATCGGCAACTATTCCACGCGCGCACGCAGCGGTGCCCCGGTCGCAGTTCCATTGCGCTGGGATGAACTGGGCGCGCTACGCGCGGCGGATGCGTACAACGTGCGGACCCTGCCGCGCCGTCTCGCAGCCCTGACGCGTGACCCCTGGGAGGACTTCATGGACACGCGTCAGCGGCTGCCGAAATTCTAAAGGCGTTTTCATCACGTATCGGTGGGAAAGGCCGCGCCATCAAGATAGGCAGCGCCCGTCGAACGTCATTGCCACTGCGACGGCCGTCCGCAATGGCCACACCTGGAGGCGCGCGCGATCGACCGCGCAGCTTCATACCTTGATGCTGACGCTGATATCGCCGTTCTTGCGCAATACGCTGATGCTGATGCTTTCGTTCTGACGGTGTATCAGAACGTCGATCGTCGCGTCGCGGACCCGTAGATTGCGGATCTCGAGTTCATGCAGGTCTTCGGGCAGAGTGGGATGTTCGAAGAATATCTCACGGGCCGCACCATCGAAGCGTATGCCGAGGCACGCCTGCAGCAGATAAAAAGGCGCGGCGCTCGCCCAGGCCTGAGGCACACAGGCAGAAGGATACTCGGTAGGCCCTTCGTCCGGTCGGCGCCGGAAGCCGCAGAAAAGTTCCGGCAGGCGGTATTGATCCAGATAGGTGCTTGCGTCGAACAGCCCGGCGAGGATGCGCAATGCAAGATCCTTGCGCCCGTAACGAGACAGCCCCATGGCGATCAAAGCATTGTCGTGAGGCCAGACAGAACCATTGTGGTAGGACATCGGGTTATAGCGTGCCTCGCCGGCGCTAATGGTGCGAATACCCCAACCTGAAAAGGTGGTCGGATCGGACAATACCCGGATGCAGGCCTCGATTCGGATTGGGTCGACGATGCCGGTCAACAACAAATGGCCGACGTTCGAACTGCGCACGCGGCAGGGCTGTTTGTCGCCGTCGAGCGCGATTGCAAAGGTGCCGATATCCTCGCACCAGAACTCGCGATTGAATTTCTCCCGCAAGGTGTCTGACTCGGCGATCAGTCGTTCCGCGATGTCGTGGTGGCCCAGAATGGCCGCCAAGTGACTCATGCCGCGCTTGGCGGCGTACACGTAGCCCTGCACTTCGCAGAGCGCGATATGCCCGAGCGCGGGTCGACCATCGGCGTGATAGATGGAGTCGTCCGAGTCCTTCCAGCCTTGATGTACCAGGCCGCGCGGATTATGGCCTTCATACTCGATGAAGCCGTCGTCGTCGACGTCGCCATAGGTGTCGACCCACTCCAGCGCAGCCACGAGGTTGGGCCAGAGCGTCTCGATGAAGGCCTGATCGCCGGTGCGCTCGAAGTATGCGCCCGCCAGCATGACGAACAGCGGTGTCGAATCGACGCTGCCGAAATAACAGCGGAAAGGTATCTCGTCCAGCGCCGCCATCTCGCCTCTACGAAGTTCGTGGAATATCTTGCCTGGTTCGGCCTCCTGGTCGGGATTGAGTTCGTGCGCCTGGTGCGCGGCAAGGTAATTCAGAACACCGCGGGCGATATCGGGGTTGATCCAGAGATACTCGAGCGCCGTGATGATGCCGTCGCGGCCGAACGGTGTGCTGAACCAGGGAATGCCCGCATAGGGATAGGCGCCGTATTCGGTATAGGTCACCAGCATGTGCAGGTCCGACTGCGAATGGCGGAGCCAGTTGTTGAATTGCACGTTCGACGACTGCAGGACGCAGTCGGCCGAGCGCCGGTACTGCAGCGTTTGTGCCGAATGCGTCAGTACGTCTTCGTAGGCGTAAACCGTGCCGAGCCGGTCTCCGCAATCCAGCTCGATGCGCAGGCGCAACTCTTTTTTTTCGTGCGGAGCCAGGGTGATTATGAAGCTAAGGGCGCGATCGCTAGCCACGCTTGGAGTCTCGTCTGCATAGAGTATGGTGCGCCGCAGCACGTCGTCGAGCCCCCGATAACCGAGAATCACGTGGTCGCGGCCCACGATCGGCGCCATATGCTGACCGCGTTCGGGGCGTTCTTTGCCGCGCACTTCGAAAATGTCGGCGTAGTCGGCGTCGAACTCGATGGTCAGCTCGAAGGTCACCGGAGCCACGAGATAATTTGTCAGGCGCAGATGTTCGTAGCAGGTGCCTTCCCACAGCACGCGTGCACGGAAGATGTGCAGTGCACTACGGGGGATCGGCGCCTCGGCGCGGTGGAGCTGCGGGTTGGTCAGGTCCACCGCGAGCAGCGTGTTTTCGTTTTTGACCGCGGAGTTCAGCAGCAACGGCCGCGCCTGGTTGACGGTCAGTTCCCAGTGCGATAAGAAACGCGTGCCCTCGTGAAACAGGCCCTGTTCGCCGCTGCCGATTTTCTGAATGTCGCCATGACGGTCGTAGACCCCGAAGGTGTCCCCGTACTTGAGCACACGCGTGCGGTCGTCGACGCGCGTGGATGTCGCAAGTAGATATTGCTGTCCGGCGAGGTCGATCAGATCCTGGGCCTGCATCGGGTCAGCTCGCCAACTGCGGCGGCGCCAGGCTGGCGCTCGTGCGACCGTGCAGCAGCCGTCGGTACACGTCCAGGTAATTGTTCGCCATCCGCGCCGCAGAGAATCGTTGCTCGAAACGCGCGTGACAAGCGCTGCGGTCGATGACGCCTGCGCGCTCCACTGCCACGACCGCCGCGTCCAGATTGTCGACGACGTAGCCCGTCACGCCCTCGTCGACCACTTCCCGGACGGCGCCGCAATCATAAGCGACCACCGGTGTGCCGCAGGCCATGGCCTCGATCATGGTCAGGCCAAAGGGTTCCGGCCAGTCGATCGGAAACAACAAGGCGTAGGCGTTTCCCAGGAAGGTGTTTTTCGCGGCTTCACCGATTTCGCCGACAAATTCGACGCCAGGCGCCTTCAGCAGCGGCTTTACCCGGGTCTCGAAGTACTCGCGGTCCACCGCGTCCACTTTCGCCGCCAGTTTGATTGGCATCCCCGCGCGCCGGGCGATCTCGATCGCGCGGTCCGGACGTTTTTCGGGTGAGATGCGGCCAACGAAGGCCAGGTACTGCCCCGGTGTCGGCTGAAAATCGTAGAGCCCCGCCGGCAGCCCGTGATACACCGTCGCCTTCCAGTTTGCCCACCCCAATGGTCGTCGTTGCGACTCCGAGATCGACACCAGAGGCATCTCCCGATAGGTGCGGTGAATCAACTCCAGGTCCGGTATATCCAAGCGTCCGTGCAGCGTGGTCAGGCAGGGATGCCCATGACGGCGCGCCAGCGGGTACTGCAGCAGATCCAGATGGAAGTGGATCACGTCGTAATCATTGGCGTTCTGGAATACGTCCTCGAGCATGATGAGATGATGGATGAGCGGGTCGCCGCGTTGGGGATTCAGGCGCAGCGCGCGCGCGACCGTCGGGCGGAGTCGTGCACGAGTTACCGAGTCACCGCTCGCGTAGAGCGTTACCTCGTGGCCCTGGCGAACCAGTTCTTCCGTGAGATATGAGACTACCCGTTCCGAGCCTCCATATAGTTTTGGCGGTACGCTTTCGATGAGCGGCGCCACCTGCGCGATCTTCACAGCTGTCCTCCTTAACCGGGCATGGACTGTCGTGTCCGTACAACGCATCGGCAATTCCCATGCCATTGCGTGGCGCTCGTATACAGTGGCCAGCACAGATTTTTTGTGTGTATTCGGAGGTAGTTATTGCCGGCGGTATTGTAAGAATTGCAGCGACCGCGCCGTCTTTGCCTGCGGCCGGCAGACGTCCGAAGCTGACCGGATGGTATAAACGGGCGAGCAAGGTCTGGATGCGGTTTGGCTATTATGGAAACAGGGTGCGGCGCAGACCCGCGTTACCGAGGCCGGGACAGAAGACGGCGTGGAAACCTCATGAAATTCTGCAGCGGTTGTGGCGCTCCAATCGTGCAACGCATACCCGAGGGCGACCACCGGCCACGTTATGTATGCGATGCATGCGGCGCCGTGCACTACCAGAACCCGAAGATCGTTGCGGGTTGTATCCCGGATTGGGAGGGTCGGGTGCTGTTATGCCGCCGCGCCATCGAGCCAGGTTACGGGCGTTGGACCCTGCCGGCCGGCTTTATGGAAAACGGTGAAACCACGCCACAGGCGGCGGAGCGTGAGACGCGTGAAGAGGCCGGCGCGCACGTGCAGATCGACGCGCTGTACACCCTGTTCAATCTGCCGCACATCGACCAAGTCTATATGATCTTCCGCGCACGACTTCGCGATCCCGACTTTCGCCCCGGCGCCGAAAGTCTCGAGGTGGCGTTGTTTTCCGAGCAGGAAATCCCCTGGAACGAACTTGCGTTCCCAGTGGTCCGCGAGGCGCTGCGGTTCTATTTCGCGGACCGTGCGCGAGGCGGGATCTTTCCTGTGCGCGTCGGCGATATCGAGCGCCTGCCAGGCAGGCCCGATCTCTATCACACGGCATTGCTATAAGTCAGGCTTGCGGCACCCGCGGACGGCGGCCTGACTATACTCAGGAGATGGTTGCATCGATGGAGGAACCAGTCATGGCAATGGCCCAGACCTTGACGAAATATCTGCAGATGCAACAGGTGCCCTATGACCTGTTGGAGCATCCGCACACCACGACCAGCCTGGAGGCGGCCGAGGCGGCGCATATTCCGGGCGACTGCGTTGCGAAGACCGTTGTTCTCGAAGATGACTGCGGTTTCATCATGGCGGTCTTGCCCGCCACCCATCGTATCGACCTCGGCGAGCTGCATCGTCGCTTCAACCGCAGACTCGGGCTGGCGACCGAGTCGGAGATCGCCAATCTATTCACCGATTGCGCGACCGGCGCGGTACCGCCGATCGGCGCCGCCTACGGCATCGATACGATCGTCGACGATAGTCTGGTAGGGCGGAGTGATGTCTACTTCGATGCGGGCGACCATGAACAGATGGTGCACGTCAGCGGCGATACCTTCGAATACCTGTTGGGCAACGTCGAACGGGCGCGCTTCAGCCATCGCCTCTGAAGCCCGCATCGGTTTTCGCGATGGCGGACGTGCCTTGGGACTTTCTCCGGCTACGCCACCGCCGGCGCGGGCCGGCCGATGGCATAGTAGCGGATGCCGAGGTTCGCCAAGAGGGTCGGATCGTAGAGGTTGCGACCGTCGAAGATCACCGGTTGTTTCAGGCTGCTGCGGATCTGCTCGAAGTCGGGGCTGCGGAAGCTGGTCCATTCGGTGACCAGGACGAGCGCGTCCGCATTCTGAAGCGCGTCCTGCGCGCTTGCGCAGAGTTCGAGATCCGGCCGTTCTCCGTAAATGCGCCGGGTTTCGTCCATGGCGACCGGGTCGAACGCCTGCACGCGCGCGCCTGCAGCCCACAATTGCTCCATCAGCACCCGGCTTGAGGCGGCGCGCATGTCGTCGGTGTTGGGCTTGAACGCGAGCCCCCAGAGCGCAAAAACCCGGCCATGCAGGTCCTCGCCGAATTCGGCTTGGATCTTTTCGAAGAGCACCTGTTTCTGGCGCGCATTGACCGCCTCGACCGCATTGAGGAGTTCCGCCTCATAGCCGACGTCCTGCGCCGTGCGTGCCAGAGCCTGCACGTCCTTTGGAAAACAGGAGCCGCCGTAGCCGGCGCCCGGGTAGATGAAGCTGTAGCCGATACGCGGATCCGAGCCGATGCCGATGCGGACGTTCTCGATGTCGGCGCCGAGGCGCTCGGCGATACGCGACAGCTCGTTCATGAAGCTGATCTTGGTGGCCAGCATCGCATTGGCGGCGTACTTGGTGAGTTCGGCGGAACGGATGTCCATGGCGATGACGCGCTCATGGTTGCGGTTGAAGGGCGCGTAGAGTGCGCGCAGCAACTCGGTCGTGCGCGGGTTGTCCGTGCCGATCACGATGCGGTCCGGACGCATGAAATCGTCTATGGCCGCGCCTTCCTTGAGGAATTCCGGGTTGGAGACCACGTCGTATTCGACCTTGCTTCCGCGCGCGGCGAGGCTGTCCCGTACCGCATCGCGGACGCGGTCGGCGGTGCCGACCGGAACCGTCGACTTATTGACGATAATCCGGTATTCGTCGAGGTGTTCGCCGATGCTGCGTGCGACGGTCAGCACATGCCGGAGGTCCGCGGAGCCATCCTCGTCGGGCGGGGTGCCGACGGCGATGAACTGAAACAGGCCGTGGGCGACGCCCTCGGCGGCGTCGAGCGTGAACCGCAACCGTCCGGCTTCGCGGTTTTCGGCGATCAGTGCATCGAGACCGGGCTCGTGAATGGGGACCTCGCCCCGGTTCAGCATGTCGATCTTTCGGGGATCCACGTCCACGCAGAGGACGTCGTTGCCAACCTGGGCGAGGCAGGTGCCCGTCACCAGGCCCACATAACCGGAGCCGTAAATCGTGATCCTCATTTGCGGGGGCCTCTCGGGATATCCTG
>JBAYTM010000067.1:0-8263 GCA_041675685.1 Thiohalobacteraceae bacterium | reverse complement strand
TTGATCTTCTTCAGCTCTTCCATCAGATTCGCCTGCGTGTGCAGACGGCCGGCGGTGTCGGCGATCAAGACGTCTGTACCGCGCGCCAGCGCGGATTGCAGGGCGTCGAAGATGACCGACGCCGAGTCGGCCCCTTGCTGCTGCGCCACGACCGGAATGTTGTTGCGTTGTCCCCAGACTTCGAGTTGCTCGACCGCGGCGGCACGAAAGGTGTCGCCGGCCGCGAGCATCACCGATTTGCCGTCGAGCTGCAGCCGTCGCGCGAGTTTGCCGATGGTGGTGGTCTTGCCGACGCCATTGACACCGACCATCAGAATCACGAACGGCCGTTTGCCCGAATCGACGTTCAGGGGTCGACTGCAGGGGCGCAGGATCGCGGCCATATCCTCATGCAGCGCCGCCATCAGCCCGTCTGCGTCCGCCAATTGTTTGCGGGCGACACGCTTGGTCAGGTCGTCGATGATGCCTTGAGTGGCCTCGACGCCGACATCGGCCGTCAGCAGTTGCGTCTCGATGTCTTCCAGTAACGCCGCATCGATCTGTTTGCGGCCAAGCACAAGGTTCGCAATGCCCTCGGTGAGTCCGCCGCGGGTCTTGGTCAGTCCGGCTTTCAGGCGCGCGAACAGCCCCGGTTTGTCGGCGGGTTCGCCCGCTGTGCCAGGTTCGTTTGGCGCGCTGGGTGCCGCCGGCGCTTCGGGCGCGACGACTTCCTGGTCCGGCGGCGTTTTACCGTCGTCACCGGATTTCTTTTTTCGGAAACCAAACATCGCTTTATGTGGTCACTAGGAGAATCTGAAGGACCGGCTTATCCTACCACCCGGCTTCAGCCAAGGTAACAAATCGCTGTATAGGAACCGTCGAAACATGAACTCCATCGTTAGACATGGCGTCGCATTGATGCTGGCCGGCACGCTGTTCGGCAGCGTCCTCGCCGAAACCGATACAGCCCGCGTGCACGAGTTCGCGCTTGACAATGGCATGAAGCTGATCGTCAAGCAGGATCATCGTGCGCCGGTCGCGGTCTCGCAGGTCTGGTACAAGGTCGGCTCCAGTTACGAGCACGACGGCATCACCGGCGTGTCCCACGTGCTCGAACACATGATGTTCAAGGGCACCGAACGTCACGGACCAGGCGAATTTTCGCGCATCATCGCCGAGAACGGCGGTCGGGAGAATGCCTTTACCAGCCGCGACTACACGGCCTATTTCCAAACCCTTGAAAACGACCGGTTGCCGATTGCCTTCGAATTGGAGGCGGATCGCATGCGCAATCTGCGCCTGGACGCCGCGGAATTCGCCAAAGAGGCGCAAGTGGTGATGGAGGAACGTCGCCTGCGCACCGAGGACAGCCCGCAGGCATTGACCTACGAACGTTTCAACGCCACGGCGTTTCTGAGCAGCCCGTATCGCACCCCGATCATCGGCTGGATGGCCGACCTCGAAGCGCTGCAGATCGAGGATCTTCAGCAATGGTATGAACGGTGGTACGCGCCAAACAATGCCGTGCTGGTGGTGGCGGGGGACGTTGCGCCGGACGCGGTGTTCGAACTCGCACAGCGCCATTTTGGAAAGCTTCCCGCGGCGAAGCTCGAGCCGACAAAAGCCCGTCGCGAGATCGAGCAACGCGGCGTGCGCCGGTTGATGGTGCGCGCGCCTGCCGAAGTCCCCTACCTGGTGATGGGCTACAAAGTGCCGGTGCTGCTGACCGCAGAACAGGACTGGGAGCCCTATGCGCTCGAGGTGCTGGCCGGCGTCCTCGACGGCGGCGACAGCGCACGTCTGACCCGTGATCTGGTGCGCGGCCAGCAGATCGCCGCCGCCGCCGGCGCGGGCTACGGTCTATACGGCCGCCAGCAGAGCCTGCTGCTGCTCGACGCTACGCCGGCCACCGGTCAGGACGTCGCGACACTGGAAAAGGCCCTGCGCGCGCAGGTCGCGATGCTGCAGGAGACCCCCGTCAGTGCCGCGGAGCTGGAGCGCGTCAAGGCGCAAGTCCTCGCGGACCACGTTTATCAGGAGGACTCGGTGTTCTATCAGGCCATGCGGATCGGCATGCTCGAGACCGTCGGTCTCGGCTGGCAGCGGCAGGACGAGTATCTTCCCCGCATTCAAGCCGTGACTGCAGAGCAGGTGCAGGCGGTGGCGCGCAAATATCTGGTGGATGACCAACTGACGCTCGCCGTGCTCGAGCCGCAACCGATGGACGAGGCCGCGAAGTCGCGCGCCCGTGCCGCTGCCATGGGAGAAGGTCATGGCCATTAGTTTCGATAAACTGCTGCGCGCAAGCCTCTGGGTGATCGCCTGTCTGATGCCGCTCCAATCCGCCGCCATGGCGCCGATCGCGCATTGGCAGACAGACAACGGCGCGCGGGTCTACTTCGTTCCGGCACCTGAACTGCCCATGGTCGACGTCCAGATCGTGTTCAATGCCGGGGCTGCGCGGGATGGCGGGCAGCCCGGTCTGGCGCAGCTGACCCATACCCTGCTGGACAAGGGCGCGGGTGGTCTTTCGGCGGACGAGATCGCCCAGCGGCTTGAAGGCGTCGGCGCGCGGATCGGCGGCAACTCGCTGCGCGACATGGCGACGTTCAGCCTGCGCAGCTTGAACGACGACAAGTACCTGCAGCCCGCTCTGGATCAGTTCGCAACCCTGCTCGCGGATCCGGATTTCAACCCGGCCGACCTGAAACGCGAACGCGAGCGCATGTTGGTGGCGCTGCAATACGCCCAGCAGAAGCCTGGAGAAGTGGCGGAACGGGCCTTTTATGCGGCGCTCTACGGCGAACACCCTTATGCCTCACCGCCGGACGGCACGGCCGAAAGTCTGAACGCGATCGATCGCGAGGCACTGCAGCGCTTTCATGAGCGCTTTTATGTGGCGCGCAACGCCGTCGTCGCGATCGTCGGTGCGCTCGATCGCCGCGCCGCGGAACGGCTGGCCGAGGCTCTGGTGAAACGGCTGCCCGCCGGCGAGCCGGCTCCGGCACTGCCTGAAGTGCCGGAGCTCCAGGCCGCACGCGAACAGCGTATCGAACATCCGGCCAGCCAGACGCATATCCAGGTCGGCCAACCCGGCATTCATCGCACCGATCCCGATTACTTCGCCTTGTATGTCGGCAATTACATCCTCGGCGGTGGCGGGCTGGTCTCGCGCCTCAGCAACGAGATTCGTGAGCAGCGCGGTCTGGCCTACAGCGCCTACAGCTATTTTCTGCCGATGGCGAAGGCCGGTCCCTTCCAGCTGGGGCTGCAGACACGCAACGACCAGGCGGCTGAGGCCTTGCAGGTCCTCCGCGACACGCTTGATGACTTCGTGGCCGAGGGCCCGACCGCGGCCGAGTTGGACGCCGCCAAAAAACACATCACCGGCGGACACGCGTTGCGCATCGACAGCAACCGCAAGATCCTCGAGTACCTGGCGGTGATCGGGTTCTATGACCTGCCGCTCGATTATCTCGAGACCTTCAACTCGAAAATCGAGGCGCTAAGTCTCGAGCAGGTGCGCGATGCGCTGCAACGGCGCATCCAGCCCGACCGTATGCTGACCGTGCTCGTGGGCGGCGGCTGAGTCGACTTGCCGGGTACCGCAGTCTCGAACGTCGGCAGGCTTACAAGATCCGAGCACATTTCTGATGGTGCGCCCGGGCAGAGCGTCTAAGCTTCTGCCGGGGTCGCTCAAGGATCGAGACGCCCCGTCTACATCAAAAAAAACAATGATTGCGGGAGAAAAATACCATGGATCGGTTTCCCTCCATCGGGGCTTCGAGCGCCCTGTATCTGTCTTCGTTCTTTTTGTTATCCCTGCCCACCAATGCCTCCGCCCTGGTGATATCGGAAATTCTCTACGACGCCATATCCGGCGATGCCGGCAATGCGTTCGTCGAGCTGTTCGGTGCGCCCGGCACGGATCTGAGCGGCTGGTCTCTGCAGGGCGTCAACGGCGCGGATGGCAGCGTCTACAAGACCGTGGCACTGAGTGGGGTCGTGCCGCTCGACGGTGTCTTCGTCGTCGCGGACCCACTGAACGGTGGAACCAATGTCCCGAATGCGGAGCTGGTGATCAGCGTCGATTTCCAGAACGGTCCGGACTCCGTGCAGTTGTACAACGGCGACCTGCTGGTGGACGCGATCGGCTACGGGAGTTTCGGCGGTCTGTTCTTCGCCGGCGAAGGCCAGCCGGCACCCGACCCGGCTGCGGGCAGTAGCCTGGCGCGGGTAAATCCCTGGGTCGACACCGATGACAACTTGGCCGATTTCGCCGTGCTGACGGCGCCGACGCCGGGCACTGTGCCGGTCAGCGCTGTCCCGCTGCCGGCATCGCTGTACCTGTTGGGGGCGGGCTTGATGCTACTGGGCAGCCGGCGACAGGCGAGAACGAAGCCCGGCTGATACTCGCGTGAGACTCGGCAGCTTGTACCGCTGCGGCGCCGTTCGAGGCGAAAGGCGCGGCGCGCAGCACGATTTGTGGGCCGGCCCAGGGATGGGACTTATGGGCGAATGGATGCGCCCCGGCCTTTTTTATTGCAGCAAGTAACGGGGCATCGCCAAGTATGCGCCCGCACCGGGTTCGCGTCGCAGCCCTGGGCGGCGTGCACGGATGCGAAATGACCGGTATCGTCCTGTCCGATCGCGGCCTCGGCCGCCCGTCATAGGACAGCGCGGGATGTCGGCACGCAAACTGGGAAATCAAGTCCGTATCATCGGTGGTCAATGGCGTGGCCGGAAATTGGAGTTCCCGGACGTCCCTGGACTTCGTCCAACGCCGGACCGCGTGCGCGAGACGCTGTTCAACTGGCTTGCGCCCGTGCTGCCCGGCAGCCGCTGCCTGGACCTGTTTGCCGGCAGTGGTGCCTTGGGTTTCGAGGCCGCGTCGCGCGGCGCGGCCGAAGTGCTCCTGGTGGAGCGGGACCCGCGCATCGTGAAAGCGCTGCGCGAGCAGGCGCAACGGTTTGACGCCGAAGCGCTCCAAGTGGTCCAGGCGGACATCCAGCAATACCTTGGCGGCACGCCGCAGGCATACGATGTCGTGCTGTTGGATCCACCCTTTGGCAAAGATCTGTTGGGGCCGACGCTGCATGCATTGGCCGCGGGTTGGTTGGCGCCCGGCGCACGCATATACCTGGAGGCCGAGCGCGAGCTGCGCGCCGAGGCCCTGAGCGAATTGCTGCCGAACGGCCTCGAACTGGTGCGCAGCAAGGTGGCGGGGCAGGTGGGATACCATCTGGCGCACCGCGTCGCGTAGCACCGCTGGTATGGTCGTTTCCCCGGTGAGCGGGCATGCCGGGCCGCCTCGCGCGCCGTTGGGACATGCTGCCCGGTCCCGGTCCTTGGGCTAACATGTCAGCCCGATGATCCGTGGCGAGCGAACGACCCGATGAAGACCGCAGTCTATCCCGGCACCTTCGACCCCATCACCAACGGCCATATCGATCTGGTGCAGCGCGCCGCGCGTCTGTTCGGCAGGGTGATCGTCGCCATCGCGGCCAATCCGGGCAAGACGCCCGCGTTTCCGGTCGACCAGCGCGTCCGCCTCGCGCAGGAGGTCCTGGCCGACCTGACCAATGTCGAGGTCTGCAGCTTCGACACCCTGCTGGTGGATTTTTTGCACCAGCGCGGCGCCGAGGTGATATTGCGCGGCCTGCGTGCCGTGTCCGATTTCGAATACGAATTCCAGCTCGCCAGCATGAACCGCCAGCTGGCGCCGGACATCGAGACGGTGTTCCTGACGCCGGCCGAGCAATACGCCTTCGTGTCTTCGAGCCTGGTGCGGGAAATCGCGAGCCTGGGCGGAGACGTGTCGGGCTTTGTCCACCCCCGGGTTGTGGCTGCATTGCGCGACCGGGTTCGGTAATATTATCGGCGGCTAATATTCATGCGGCTGCCGACCGCGGGGAGAGACCATGGCCCTGATGATCACCGACGAATGCATCAACTGCGACGTGTGCGAGCCCGAGTGCCCGAACGGCGCGATTTCCCAGGGCGATGAGATCTATGTGATCGATCCCGACCTCTGTACCGAGTGTGTCGGTCACTTCGAGACCTCGCAGTGCGTGGAAGTCTGCCCCGTGGACTGCATACCCCTGAACCCGGAGTATCAGGAGACCCGCGAGCAGCTGCAGGAGAAATACGAGCGCATCACCGCCGAGAAGGTCTGATGTCGAGCCTGCGCCGGATCGGACCCTCGCCGGATCCTCTTAAGCGCGGCCGACCGGCGTGGAATCCGGCGTTCTCGGGGCGGCGCCTGGCCGCCGCCGTCTTGTCAGTATTCGCCAAGGGGCCCCTTTTCGGGGCCTTTCTCCTGTCAGGTGCGTTGCTGTTGCTTGCGGTCGAGGTGCAGGCGGAGCCACCCAGCCAGGTCGGCCGTCCGCCCGCTGCGGCCATCGCAAGCGCCCATCCGCTGGCGACCGTGGCGGGTTTTGAAACCCTCGCCGCCGGCGGCAATGCCTTCGACGCAGCCGTTGCCGTCAGCGCAGCGCTTGCGGTCGTCGAGCCATACAGTTCCGGGTTGGGCGGGGGCGGCTTCTGGCTGCTGCACCGCGCGGCGGACGGGTTCGAGACCATGGTCGACGGGCGCGAGCGCGCGCCTTTGGCGGCGACCCGCGATATGTATCTCGATGCGCAAGGCGAGATGCAGGCGCACTTATCGATCGACGGCGCGTTGGCGGCTGGCATCCCCGGCGAGCCGGCCGCGCTCGCGCACTTGGCGGAAAACTACGGCCGTCTGCCGCTGGCAATCAGCCTGGGGCCGGCGGTCCGCTATGCGCGCGACGGCTTCGAGGTCGACGCGGTCTATCAGCGACTCGCCGGTTTCCGCGCCGATGCCTTGAACCGGTCCCCCGCCACCGCAGCGATCTTTCTTGCCGACGGCCACCCGCCGGCACCCGGTCACCGCATCCGCCAGCCGGCGCTGGCCGACACGCTGGAGGCGATGGCGCGTGCGGGTCATGCGGGGTTCTATGCGGGGCCGGTTGCCGACCGCCTGGTCAAGGGCGTGCGCGCCGCGGGCGGTATCTGGACGCAGCAGGATCTGGACCAGTACCGGATCGTCGAGCGCGAACCGATTCGCGGCGAATATCGCGGCATTACCATAACCACGGCCGCACCGCCGTCGTCCGGCGGTGTGCTGCTGGTGTCCATGCTCAACCTGCTCGCCGGCTACGATTTGTCCGCCTTGGACGAGGTCGGGCAGACCCACGTCATCGTCGAGACCATGCGCCGGGCCTACCGTGACCGCGCCGAATATCTCGGCGATCCGGATTTCGTGGATCTGCCGATTGCGCGCTTGACCCATCCGTTCTATGCGGATGGCCTGCGGGCGTCCATACGCCTGGATCGCGCCACGCCGAGCAGCACTCTGCCGGGCGTACAGCCGAACAGTGACGGTCCGCATACCACGCACTTCTCGATACTGGACACCGAAGGCAACCGCGTCAGCGCGACCCTTAGCATCAATTATCCCTTCGGCGCGGCGCTGGTGGTACCGGGCACAGGCGTATTGCTGAACGACGAGATGGACGACTTCTCCGCCAGCCCGGGCGCACCGAACGCCTACGGCCTGGTCGGCGCAGAGGCGAACGCCATCGCGCCGGGTAAGCGGATGCTTTCCTCGATGACGCCGACCTTTTTGGAAAGCGCCGAGCGTATCGCCATCCTCGGCACGCCCGGCGGCTCGCGGATCATCAGTATGGTGCTGCTCGGTACACTGGAATTCGCTGAAGGCAAGCCGGTGGACGCGTGGGTGGCGCGCCCGCGCTTTCATCACCAGTATCTCCCCGACCTGGTCCAATTCGAGCCCGAAGCCTTCGATGCATTGCTGCAGGAGGATCTCATCGAGCTCGGGCATGCGCTGAGCGAACAACGTCAGACCTACGGCAATATGCAGGCCGTCTCCTGGGACAAGCGCACGGGTCGGGTCGAGGCCGCCAGTGACCCGCGCGGTGTGGGTGCTTCGGACGTACGAATGCTTCGGGATTTGAACCGCCAAGGCGCCGCGGCCGCCAAGTAAGACGATGAAACCGCCAAGACGCCAAGCAACATCTTCGACAAAGTAACGTCGGACCAATCCCTCGTTGCGAGCGTAGCGAAGCGATCTCCAAGCTATGATGCTCATGTCGCGACACATCACTACGCTCGCAAAGACGGTTCCAATCAAACAATCAGAGCTTCCATAAAGATCTGCTTGGCGCCTTGGCGGTGCAAATAGTCCATCCTGAAGGACATCGGTTCGATGCAAAGTCTCTGGAACGACGCGGAAGCACGGCAG
>JBAYTM010000066.1:0-8308 GCA_041675685.1 Thiohalobacteraceae bacterium | reverse complement strand
GCAAGTGCGGCGGGTGACGGCGATAAACCATATGCCGGACTCGGACACGCTGCAGGTCGGGTATATTGTGGTCGCCGGTCCGGACCGGCGTCGCGCCGGGATCGTCGACGCGCAGACCTTTGCAGGCTGGGCCAAGTACGAAGTGTTCCTCAACGAGAATTCCTGGCAACGGGTAAAATACGGAGACACGTCGTCCTGAGGACGGCTGCTGGTTTGGCTGGAGGTCGCTATGCCCCGCTTTAAATGCAGGAACCTGAAGCGCGAGGATTTCGTAAACGCGCTGAAGGAAATGGAAACTTTCATTGACGTTTCGGTGGACGATCTTATGGACCTGAACAGCAAAATCGAGAAATACGCCTATCTGCGCACCACGGGGAGCATCCGTGTTGCGGACCTGATGAGTCACCCGGTTGCGACCGTCCGTGCCAGTACATCCTTGGCAGAGGCCGCGCATGTGCTGGTGACGGGCAAGATTAGCGGATTGCCGGTGGTCGACGATCGGGACAAACTGGTCGGTGTGATTACCGAGGCCGATTTCCTGCGGGCGCTCGGTGTCCCCAGCCATCATCCGACCCACAGCCTCTGGCAGACCTTGGAAAACATGTTCGCGCACCCGGTGGAGATGCAGGAGCCGGACGGGCTGGTCGCGGACCTCATGATCGCGGATCCGGTGACGGTGTTGCCTGATCAGACACTGCACGAGGTGCTCGAGGTCATGAAGAAGAACAAGATCAAGCGCGTGATCGTCTGCGACCAGGATCGCCGCGTACTCGGCATCGTCACCCGCTCTGATCTGGTGCGCGTGTTCTTCGACAAGATCCGCAAGTCATCGACGGACGAATCGACCTGAGTCGATCCTGTCCGGAACGACGAGCAACGCGATCTATTTCGGACTCTACGGCGCTATCCATTCTGGGATAGCGCCGCGCACAGCCTGTAAGCTGCACGCGACTATCCGCGTCGCAGATAGCACCTACCGATATTATCCGTTTTACAACCAGCCGAGTCTCCACTAGCGTAGCGTCTGAAGCCGACGTAGCAAACGCAACGCGTCCGCCTGCCCGGCCTTCAGGCGTTCCTCTGTCCCTGATTTCGGCAACGTTGGATATCCGCATGAAAAGTTCGAAGTCGGTACTGTTGTGCTTTGTTCTGTCCTGCACCGGTGTGGTCAATGCCGGACAAGTCGTCGAACCCGTGCCCGACACGCTGCCGGGTAAGGGTTTCGGCGGACTGACCGGGTTCATGGTCGGTGCGGCCGTCGGGGGCCCGATCGGTGCCGTAGCGCTCGGACTCGGTAGCGCATGGGCCGGTGGCAAAATTCAAGAGGCCACGGGGCTGCACGATACCGCCTACCTTGTCGAGCAGGCAGACGGAAAGCAGGTCGTCGTGCGCGCGCCCGGACAGGGATTTTCCGCGGGCGACGAGGTGGATGTGGAAGGCGTGCGAATGACTCGTCACGAGTAGCGGGCACAATGGGGTCACTCTGCAATGGCCCGTGCCGCGTGGAGCGCGCATGCGCGATCCACGTTTATCGGGGTCTGCCTGGTGCGCGGCCCGCGTTGGCAAACAGAGTAAGCACACCGGCATAGGCGAGCGACCAGCACGCGGCCGACCACCACAACGCCGGTTCGATATCCGCCGTCACCCAGGGACCGGCCACGCGCAGCACGACCGCTGCGGCGAACAAGCCATGCACGAGCGGCAGCCGGCGCGGTAGGTTACGCCGCGGTGAGCGCAAGCGCGTAAGCCGCGCCATCATCGCCAGGGTCGTCGTACCGATACCGCCGACCGCCAGCGCATGCAACGCCTCGCTTTCGATCGGGAACAGTCCGAGACGCGCAAGGCCCAGCAACGCGAAGCCGGCCGCGATCCAGGCATAACCGAGATGCAGCGGCCAGATCTGGGGCAGACGCCAGACGTCGAAGCTGTGCCAATCCTTCATCCGTGCAATCAGCACGCCGGCGATCACTAACGCGAAGGCGCCGCACACCGGCTGCGGCCACCGCAGCGCTTCGGCTGCCGATAGGGCGGCCACCGCGCAGACGGCTGCCGATTCGCGTGCGGGCTGCACGCGGATGACGATGTCCCGTCCGCGCTCGCGCAGCGCGCCGATCGTGGCCGCCGGTATCAGCCGGCCGCCCATGACGATGATCAGCGCAACCAACAGAAAAAGCGTCAGTCGCAGTGCCATCGAGCCGAGCACGAAGCGCGTCTGCAGTCCGGCACCGAGCAGCGCCAGCAGTGCCAGCCCGAGGCCGATCAGGATCGCCGCGAAGACCAGATTGCGTGCGCGTTTGACCGGGCCGAATCGGCGCAGACCAAAGCCGACCAGTGCAATGGGAAAGGCGGCGGCCACCGCGGCCAGCGCCAGTGGCGACAGGGCAGGCACGAACCATGCGGCGCGCGCCAACAGCCAGAGACCGGCGAGTATCGCCAAGGGAGTAGCGGTCAGTGGTGGTAGCAAGTATCCGGCGACCACAGCGAGCGTGTAGCCGAACAGCATTTCTTCGGCGTGCCAGAGCGCGGCGGGCAGCAGCGCGGGTTGCGGCACAATGCCCGCCCGCATCGCCAGCCAGACCGGAATCGCCAGCAACGCCCAGAGCGCGGCGGCCGGGAAGAAGATGCGGAACGGTTTGTACAAGGCGCCGGGGCGGTGCGCCGCACCGCTATTCATTTGGCCTCTGCCATGTTACGGCCAGAAGCCGACTCAGTGGTGATGGTGCTGGGGTTCCTGTGGAGGACGGTATCCGGGAAAGCGCGTGCCCGCATAGGCGGCGTGGCAGGCAACGCAGGTCTCGGTCATCTTATAGAAATAGAAGGGCACCAGCTCGCCGTCGTGCGCCCGTGCGGCGCTCGCCAGCTTGTCCGCGTAGCTGTGGAACCGGGTGTCCACCACCAGGAAGCCCTCCGGCAGCGCGTTCTGAAGAGTCTGCAGTTCATCCTGCGTCAGCGCCTTGTTCAGGATGAAACCATCACGCATCGCCGCGGCTGTTTCCGCTATGCGTTTCCAGTCGCCTTGCGGGATGACTTCGGCCAGCTGTGCCATCGCGGGCTGCAATGCAGCCATCTCCTCGATCAGCGCGCTGCGAATCTTTGGCGGCAGATGCAGATCGCCGGAGGCGGTCGTCTCCGTATCGTTTGCGGCCCGCGCGGGTGCGCTAGCCAGGGACAGAAAGACCCCGGCGAGCAACAGTACAGAAAAATATCTGGTCATCTACAGACTCCTTCTCAAAGGGTGATGGCGATAACTACTATCGTACCAACCGATACAAACGGCAGACGCCGGCCGTTCATTGCCGGTTGCAAAGTGCCGCCCAAAATACTACACCTCCGTCATGGCGCCAATGCGGCGTTTGTTTAACCACGAAGGACACGAAGTAAAAGTATTTATGCGAGATCGCGGGTTGGATGACCGCCGAGCGGCGCTTTATAGGACGCGGGCGATTCATGACACGCCCCCCGCAACGATTAGTTTTATATTCGCAAATCCTTCCCCTAGTGTCCTTCGTGTCCTTCGTGGTTGATAACCAACGGCGTAGAACAGGAGATTCGACATGCGTATTCGACTTAAACGCGTCTACGACGACGCCTCCGAAGACGACGGCCAGCGCGTTCTGGTGGATCGGATCTGGCCGCGTGGACTCAGTAAGGCCAAGGCGGATATCGATCACTGGGCAAAGGAAACCGCTCCGAGCAACGAGTTACGGCGCTGGTTCAACCATGATCCAAAGCGCTGGAGCGGTTTTCAAACGCGCTATCGAAAGGAACTCGACGCGAATCCCGAGGCGGTCGATGAACTGAAAAACAAAATCAAACGCGGCAAGGTGACATTTGTCTATGCGGCGCGTGATACGGAACACAATCAAGCGATCGTGTTGGCGAACTACTTGTCGAACGTCGGACGTTGATGCGCAAAGGGCCTGACATCAACGCGAAGAACGTCGTTTAGTATCGGATATACAACTGCGTGTTATCGGAAATAAACGACTGAAAATACAACGATCACACGCTATCCCGTTTACGACTGCGATCTATGCACAAAGGGGTATACCAACTCCACCGTTGGTCGCTAGTATCGAGACAAAGATGCATAGCTAATGCATCAATAGCGACTCACCACATGCGTCGTTCATTTCCGAAAGGGCACGCAAACACGACCGGAGGGTTATACCCATGACGAAAAAGCATGACACCCCCAATCTTGATCAACTCGAAAGCGGACCTTGGCCGAGCTTCGTGACCGGGCTCAAGCGACTCTCCGAAAGGAGTGAAATGATCGGCGACCTGCTGGGGCAGTTGGAATATTCCTACGCAAACAAAAAAGGCTATTGGAAGGGCGGTACGATTTCGGTCCGTGGTTATGGCGGCGGGATCATTCCGCGGTTCTCGGAAGTGGCGGACAAGTTCCCTGCCTCCGCCGAGTTCCACACCCTGCGTATCATGCCGCCCCCGGGCATGCATTACGACACTGACATACTGCGCAAATTCTGCGACCTCTGGGACGAGCATGGTTCCGGCCTGCTGGCGCTGCATGGTCAGAGCGGCGATATGATGTTCCAGGGCGCGCGTTCGGACAAAGTCCAGGATGCGTTCGACGCCATCAACGAGCTCGGTTTCGACCTCGGCGGGGCCGGACCTTCGGTGCGCACCTCGATGTCTTGCGTTGGTGCCGCGCGCTGTGAGCACTCCTGCTTCAACGAGGCGATCGCGCATCGTCAAGTCATGAATTCCTTTACCGACGATCTGCACCGCCCAGCGTTGCCCTACAAGTTCAAATTCAAGTTCTCCGGCTGTTCGAACGACTGCATGAACTCCATCCAGCGTTCCGACATGGCGGTAATAGGAACCTGGCGCGACGATATTCAGGTCAAGCAGGACGAGGTAAAGAAATTCGTCGCGGCCAAGGGAAGGCAGTACGTGATCGACAATGTCGTCACCCGTTGCCCGACCAAGTGCCTCAGTCTCAAGGACGACGACACCCTCGACATCGACAACCGCAACTGTGTGCGCTGCATGCACTGCATCAACGTGATGACCAAGGCGCTGTCGCCCGGCAAGGATCGCGGCGTCACCATCATGGTCGGCGGCAAGCGCACGTTGAAGATCGGCGATCTGTTCGGCACGGTGCTCATTCCGTTCAAGAAACTGGAGACGGAAGAGGACTATGCGAGCCTCGTGGAACTTGCCGAGACCATTATCGATTTCTGGGCGGAAAACGGCTTGGAGCATGAGCGTTGCGGCGAGATGATCGACCGTATCGGGCTGACCAATTTCCTTGACGGCATTGGCGTCGATATCGAGCCGTCCATGATTGCCCATCCACGCACGAGTTCCTATATGCGAATGGATGGCTGGGAAGAGGAAGCGGACAAGTGGCGCGAGCGCAAGGCGGCGGGAGACACGGCCTGAGCGCGATAGTCGACCAATTCCATTAGAGACGAGACATGAAGGTCGCCTCAACCGGCGACAAAGGAGTAAAGAATGTCACAGCCGCAACATACGCCGTCGATCGAGAGCGGGGTGCCGGATGCATTTCAGTTCATGCATCCGCTGATGGTAAAAAACTACGGGCAGTGGGACTGGCACGAACGACCGCGGCCGGGGGTATTGCATCACGTGGCCAAGAGCGGCGACGAGATCTGGACGGTGAGGGCCGGCACGCAGCGGCAGATGGACACCGATACCATTCGCAAGCTGTGCCGCATCGCCGATGAATACGCGGACGGTCACGTACGCTTCACCATTCGAAGCAATATCGAGTTCATGCTGGGCGATGGCGCTCGCGTGAACGCGTTGGTCGACAAGCTCACCCAGGAGGGCTTCCCGGTCGGTGGCACAGGTAACTCAATGTCGATGATCGCGCATACGCAGGGTTTCCTGCATTGCGATATCCCGGCGACCGATGCCTCGGGCGTGGTGAAGTCGCTGATGGATGAGCTCTACGACGAGTTCGTCAACGAACGGATGCCGAACCGCGTGCGCGTCTCCACCTCCTGCTGCCAGATCAACTGCGGCGGACAGGCGGATATCTCCATCAACATTCAGCACACCAAGCCGCCACGGATCAATCACGACCTCGTGTCCAATGTCTGCGAGCGACCGGCCGTGGTGGCGCGTTGTCCGGTTGCCGCCATTCGACCGGCGATCGTCAACGGCAAGCCCTCGCTGGAAGTCGACGAACGCAAGTGCATCTGCTGCGGCGCCTGTTATCCGCCCTGTCCGCCCATGCAGATCAACGATCCCGAGAATTCGAAGCTCGCCATCTGGATCGGCGGCAAGAACTCGAATGCGCGCTCGAAGCCCAGCTTCCAGAAACTGGTCGCGGCCGGATTGCCGAACAATCCGCCACGCTGGCCGGAAGTCTCCGCATTGGTGAAGAAGATTCTCCAGTGCTACAAGGACGACGCGAAGGAATGGGAGCGCATGGGCGAGTGGGTGGAACGCATCGGCTGGGAACGCTTCTTCGAGCTGACCGGGCTGGCGTTTACCCGCTTCCACGTGGAAAACTGGGTCGGTGCACGGCAGAGCTGGAATCACTCGACGCATATTCGCTTCTAAGATACGACCAGGTAGTGGGCGGAGGCCGTCATTGCGAGTGCGGCGAGAAAGTACTCCCGACGCTGACGGGAGAGGCTGGCGCGGAACGATCTGGTTGGCAGGCCAGGTCGCTCCGGCCTTCGCGGCTCGCAATGACGGGGTCCCCCTTTTCGGGGTTTGAAAAGGATGCCCTTTCTCGAGAAATTGCCGTGCCGCTATCCCGGCGCGCAATGACGAGTTACGGGATCCTTGTAGTGGGCGGAGGCCGTCATTGCGAGTGCGACGAGAAGGTACTCCCGACGCTGACGGGAGAGGCTGGCGCGGAACGATCTGGTTGGCAGGCCAGGTCTCTCCGGCACTTCGCGGCTCGCAATGATGGGGTCCCCCTTTTCGGGGTGTGACGAGGATGCTCTTGCTCGGAAAATTGCCGTGCCGCTATCCCGGCGCGCAATGACGAGTTACAGGATCCTTAACGATCGAGCGATCTGGAGGTAAATAGGATGGTGATCGAAGAAACTGATGTTGCAGTCAGCCTGGGCGACGAAGGCTATTTGAACGATCCGACCGTATGGAACGAAGAGATCGCCCGTCAATTGGCTGCAGGCGAGGAGGTCGAGCTGACCGACGAACATTGGCGCGTCATCGGCTTCATGCGTAATTACTACGGCGAGAACGGCATCGCCGCGGACGCACGCTTCGTGATCAAGTTCATCGCCGAAGAGATGGGTTACGGTGGCGGCGCGCGAGCACGCCTGTTCCAGCTGTTCCCCTACGGCTATGTCAAGCAGGCCTGCAAGATCGCCGGCATGAAGCGGCCGCGTGCCTGGAGCACGGGCTGAGTATCTTCGCGGCAGCCAGATGACCTGGCGGCCGAAACATGAGGGCGCAGATGCCAGTCGGCATCATCAGATGTTGCTGACCGCCTGACGCGTCAGCGCGATTCGCGCAAACAAGCGGAATGCCGGTTGTGCCGTTGCGTGACTCAGCATGCGGCGAAACTTACCCGATGTCCGTGGTCACTGGAGTCCGGCCTACGCCGGAATGACGAAACCGGGCCGGGCGCCCAACGCCGGGAGCGACTGGCGCCGGCACCATGCGGCGGCCACCCCTCCGTCACTCCGGCAAAGCGTCGAACCCGAGTCCGACCCACCCCTCCCTCGATAATTTCGCCTCCGTCCTTCCGGCGCAGGCCGGACTCCACCGCCCACGGCACCGCACTTCCGCGCACCGCTAGTTATTCCGGCGAAGGGACGAATCGAAGGCCACGGCGCCATACTTCGATACTCCACCCGTCATTCCGGCGCAGGCCGGAATCCAGAACCAAGACACCGCGCTCGGACTGTCCACTCGTCATTCCGGCGGAAGCCGGAGTCCACAACCCAACGCACGTTACCCCGCCCGGCATTCCGGCGCATGCCGAAATCCAGTCTTTGATAACGCCGTAGCTGGACCCACGCTCGAGACAGGCCTTCAACGGCAGCCGGTCGCTGATACCTTATATATAGGTCGCCCCATCGGCCCATCGCCACGGTCCCTCGATCCTGTATCATTTGCTATCGATTTCCACAGCCTACAGGAGCGATTCCATGTACCGGTTACCGGCCGCGCTGCGGCGCCTCACCCTGGTCCTGACTGCGATCTTCGGCTTTATGACGCTGGCCGTGCCGGCCGCGCAGGCCGGATTCATCTCGGCGGAGCGTTATGCGGCGCCGCATAGCATCGAATCGCAACGCGACGAGCTGCGGCTTTTTTTGCAGCGCGCCGAGGTCCG
>JBAYTM010000065.1:0-8336 GCA_041675685.1 Thiohalobacteraceae bacterium | reverse complement strand
TTCGTCACCCTGTTCGCGTTCCTGGGCGTGAACATGTTCTTGTCCGGACTGCATTCCTATGGCGAGCTGTAAGGTCCGGTAGTTCCAGGCGGCGAACGCAGAGGCCGCCGTGATCGAGACAAAAAACGAGGAACCAGAATGAAACAACTCATGCGTATCGCCATGCTGATCGCGGGCATTGCCTTAGTGGCGTCCGGGGCCGCCCGGGCCGATGACAATCTCGCCGAGGGCATCGACTATATCCGCCTGGCGGCCCCGCAGCCGACCAGCGACGCGAGCAAGATCGAGGTGGTCGAGCTGTTCTGGTACGGCTGTCCGCATTGCTATCAGCTGGAACCCATGCTCGAGAAGTGGGCGGGGGCGCTGCCCGACGATGTCGCGCTGGTGCGTATCCCTGCGGTCCTCAACCCGCGCTGGGACGTGCTCGCCCGGGCCTATTACACGGCGGAAATGCTCGGTGTGGTCGAGCAGATCCATGCGCCGCTGTTCAAGGCCATCCACGAGAAGAAGCAGAAACTCGACGACGAAGACGCGCTGGCGGAATTTTTCGTCGCCCAGGGCGTGGATGAGAAGCAGTTCCGCGAGACCTACAAATCCTTTGGCGTAGTCTCCAAAGTGAATCGTGCGCGGCAGATGACGCAGCGTTACGGCATCCGCGGCGTCCCGGCGCTGGTCATCGACGGCAAATACCGTACCTCGGCCAGCGAAGCGGGGAGTCATGCGGACATGCTGAAGGTCACCGACGCCCTGATCGCCCGCGAGCGCCAGGCGCGTTGATTGCGGGCTGCGCAAGCGGCTCTCGGTACAAAGGCAAGCGTGGGCGCCGCTGCTGCAAGGAAGGATCGTCGTTGACGGCGCTCGGTGGCGCGCGGGCTGGACAGGAAGGCGAATGAAGGCCGCGGAACTTTTCATCAAATGCCTCGAGAACGAGGGGGTCGAGTACATCTTCGGCGTGCCCGGCGAAGAAAACATCGATCTGATGGACGCGCTGCTGGATTCGCCGATCCGCTTCGTCACCTGCCGACATGAACAGGGCGCGGCCTTCATGGCCGATGTGTATGGCCGGCTGACCGGTCGCGCCGGCGTCTGTTTGGCGACCCTCGGGCCAGGCGCGACCAATCTGATTACCGGCGTCGCCGATGCCAATATGGACCACGCGCCGCTGGTGGCCATCGCCGGACAGGCCGGCACCAATCGTCTGCACAAGGAATCGCATCAGGTGCTGGATCTGGAACTCATGTTCCAGAACATCACCAAGTACTCGTCCCGCCTGCTGTCCCCGAATATCATTCCCGAGGTCGTGCGCAAGGCCTTCAAGCTGGCGCAGACCGAAAAGACCGGCGCGGCGTTCATCGAGTTTCCGGAAAACATCGCCAAGATGCTCGTCGACGACGCACCGCTGGTGGTGCGCCATCCGGAAGCGCCGGAGCCCTCGCGGGATCGCGTCGAGTACGCGGCCGAGCTGATTTCCGAGGCGCGCAGCCCGATCATCCTGGCCGGCAACGGCGTGATCCGCGCGCGCGCCTGGAAGCATCTGGCGGATTTCGCCGCCAAGCTGAACATCCCCATCGCCAACACCTTCATGGCCAAGGGCGTGGTGCCGTTCGGCAAGAATCCGCTGGCGCTCGGCAGCGCGGGCCTGCAGGCCAACGATTACATAAGTTGCGGCTTCTCACGCGCCGACGTGGTGATTTGTGTCGGCTACGACCTGGTCGAATACCATCCGTACCTCTGGCATCCGACCCGCGATCGCCGGATCATTCACATCGACGCCAGCCAGGCCGAGGTCGATGCCAGCTACATGATCGAAGTCGGCGTGGTCGGCGACATCAAACACAGTCTGCTGCGCATCGCCGATTTGGCGACCCCGCATCAGGGGCAGCCAATGCGGGCGTTGCGTGACGCGCTGGTCGAGGAAATGGCGCAGCACGCCAAGGACGATGGCTTCCCGGTCAAGCCGCAGAAGATCATCTGGGACCTGCGTACCGCACTGAACTTCGAGGATGTCGTAGTCTGCGACGTCGGTGCGCACAAGATGTGGATGGCGCGGATGTTTCGGTGCGAGTATCCGAACACCTGTTTGATCTCTAACGGTTTCGCCAGCATGGGGATTGCAGTTCCAGGGGCCATTGCCGCTAAGCTCGTGTACCCCGATCGGGCGGTCGTCGCAGTGACCGGCGACGGCGGTTTCATGATGAATTCCCAAGAGATCGAGACCGCCATGCGGCTCGGTGTGGCAATCGTCATTCTGATCTGGAACGACGGCGGCTACGGGTTGATCGACTGGAAACAGATGAACCATTTCAAGCGTGCATCCCACGTGCATTTCGGCAATCCGGATTTCGTCCGCTACGCCGAGTCGTTCGGCGCCAAAGGTTACCGTATCGAGCGCACAGCCGATCTCATGCCGACCTTGAAAAAGGCCATCGCCGACCGCACATTATCTATCATCGACTGTCCGGTCGATTATCGAGAGAACCTGAAGTTGACTGAGAAGCTTGGGAGTTTGGTATGCCCCATATGAATGCGGCCGTTTCAGAGCAACCGCCGGTTACGCCGGCGGCGGGAAACCGGCTGCGCATACTGAGCTACAACATTCAGACGGGTATCAGCACCACCTGCTATCGCCATTACCTGACCCAGAGCTGGAAGCATGTGTTGCCGCACGGTGAGCGTTTTCAGAATCTGGATCGCGTCGCCGAACTGGCTACCACCTACGACATCGTCGGTCTGCAGGAAGTGGATGCCGGCAGTCTGCGCAGCAGCTTCGTCAACCTGACGAAATACATCGCCGAACGCGGCGAATTTCCCTTCTGGTACGACCAGACCAACCGTCGCATGGGGCCGCTCGCGCAGCACGCACTCGGCGTGCTGAGCCGATTCCGCTGTACCGAGATCGTCGAGCATCGGTTACCGGGTCCGATCCCCGGCCGCGGCACGCTTGCGTTGCGTTTCGGCGAGGGCGACAACTCGTTGGTGATTTTCATCGTGCATCTGGCCCTGGGGCGGCGCACCCGCCTGCAGCAACTGGCATATCTGGCGGATCTGGTGAACCAGCACCGCAACGTGGTGCTGATGGGCGATCTGAACTTTCCTTCGCGTAGCCGTGAAATGGAATTCTTCATCGACAAGACCTTGATGACCGAACCGGTCCACGGTCTCAACACCTTCCCGAGCTGGCGTCCCAACCGCAACATCGACCACATCCTGGTCACCCCCACGTTGCAAGTCGGCAAGGTCCGCGTGCTCGAATGTCCGGTCTCGGACCACCTGCCACTGTGCATGGAGCTGACGCTACCGGTCGGGCTGGAGCTCGCCTGATCTGACCGCGCGACTTGATCGCGCGTCCGACAAGTCCCAATATCGGCCCGTCAATCGGCATGACCGGGATCCGCAATGAACCAAGCTGAGGACGGCCAATCGGCCGACGCCGAGAGCTGGAAGCGCAAGTATTACGATGGCTTGGAGCAGCATGAAATCCGGGAACGCCAGTGGGCACAGACCGACGAGCTGCTGCGCAAGACGCTTTCCCGGCTGACCCTCGCCGCCGACGGTCAGGACCCCGTTCTCGACGACCATCTGAAGGCGCTGCGCGACGCCATCCGTGATCATGCCGACGTCGGCGTGCTGCGCCAGCGTATCGAGGCAATGTCGAAATCCCTGGTGCGGCTCGATGACAAGCCCGGTGCGCAGGAGGCGGCGCCGAGACCGACGGCGGTGCTACAGTCCCTGCTCGACAGGATCGCGCTTCCCCGCGGCAACGCGCGCCGGGCCAAGGCGCTGCGCAAAACCCTCGAATCGGCACAGGCGATCGACCCGGAGCCTGCGGTCGCCGAATTTGCCGCGCTGTTGCAGGAGGTGCTGAACGCAAGCCGTCCCGACGACGGGGCGGGTGCCGCGGCGAACGGTGGTCTGTTCGCGCGCTGGCTCGGTCGCGCCTCCGGCCCGATGCTTGCCACGCCGGCGCATACGACAACTACCGAGCCACCGGCCGCGACGGGCGACGAGGGCGGCAGCGAATTGCTGTTGCAGTTGTTAGAGCGTCTCGACCTGCCGGTCGAGCTCGGGCCGCGGGTAGCGGCAATCAAGGATGATTTAGAGGCCCGGCCCGGTTCGGATGCGCAGAGCCTGGTTCGCGATATCGCGACATTGATCGCCGATATGCGGAAAGGGTTGCAGAACGAAAAGCAGGAGATCGAAGCCTTTCTCAAACAGTTGACCGACCGCTTGCAGGACATAGATGGCTATCTGCGTGGCGCCGAAAGCGCGCGCGTCGAATCTTATGAGAGCGGCCGCGCCCTGGGTGACGTCGTGGAGCGCCAGGTGCAGGGCATCGAGGACAGTGTGCGTGCCGCGCAAGATCTCGAGCAGCTCAAACAGACTGTTCAGCAGCGGGTCGAAGCGATCATCGTCCATGTCGATCGGCATCGTCGCGACGAAGAGCAGCGCCATCGGCAAGACGCAGCGCGGGTGATGGCGCTCAGCGAGCGACTACGCGCGATGGAGGCGGAGTCCGCGCAGTTGCACGAACGTATACTCCAAGAACATCGTCAGGCGTTGACCGACAGTCTGACGGGAATTCCGAACCGTCTGGCCTACCAGGAACGCGCAGCGCAGGAGTATGCGCGCTGGAAGCGTTTCGCGACGCCGCTGGCGTTGATCGTCTGGGATGTCGATCACTTCAAAAAGATCAACGACCGGTATGGACACAAGGCGGGCGACAAGGTGCTCAAGGTGATTGCGGGGGTTCTTACCGACAACATACGCGAGACGGATTTTCTGGCCCGTTACGGCGGCGAGGAATTTACGCTCTTGATGACGGGCGCGGCGTTGCCGGCGATACGCGAGGTGGCGGAGAAACTGCGCAGCGCCGTCGATCATTGCGGTTTCCACTATCGCGGCGAGTCGGTGCACGTGACGGTGTCCTGTGGGATCGCGGAGTTCCGTGACGGCGATGCGATCGAGGCCGTCTTCGAGCGTGCCGATCGCGCGCTGTACCGTGCCAAGCATGCCGGCCGCAACTGTTGCGTGGTTGCCGAATAGCCGACCGTTTCGCATTGATGCCCATCAAGCCGCGATAGGCGCGCAAGTGCGATGCTTACACCAATCCCGAGATGAGCTACAGACATAACCGCACGCAATGAGCTTACCTAGCGAGAACACAGCAGACTCCGCCCTGCCGACACCATCGGGACCACCCGGCGACTTGGCGATCTGGTTTTTCATTCTCGCCGAGCTGCTGGCGTTCGGGGTTTTCTTCGTCGCCTACGCCTTCACGCGACTCAACAATATCGAGCTCTTCGATACCTACCAACGACTTCTCGATACCCGGACGGGTTTGATCAATACCCTGGCCTTGGTGACCAGCAGCTACTTCGCCCTGCGCGCGGTCATCGCCATCCGGCATGGGCGTTCGCTGCACTGTGCGCGTTGGCTTTGGGGTGCAATCGGGCTGGGCGGGCTGTTCGTCGTTGTGAAGCTGTTCGAATTCAGCGTCCACACCCAGGGGGGCGTAACCCTGAGCACCAACGCCTTCTACATGTTCTATCTTTCCTTGACCTTCTTTCACTTCATGCACGTGCTGATGGGTATGGTCATTCTTGGCGTCGTTGCCTGGAAGGCAGGGCACGGCGGATATTCCGCGCGCGAGCATACGGGCGTGGAGACCGGCGCGGCCTATTGGCATATGGTCGACTTGGTGTGGCTGATCCTGTTTCCGCTGGTCTATGTGATGCGATGAAAACGAAGATCTTACCGACAGCGACCGCGACGCGTGTCTGGTTGGCACTGGTGGCCCTGACCCTGACCACCTTCACGCTCGGTGTCTTCGGCTATCAGGGGATCGGGCTGGTGGTGACGGTGCTCGCCATCGCCCTCTTCAAGGCGCATCTGGTGGTCGACCATTTCATGTTGCTGCGTCGTGGTGCGCCGCTATGGCGTGCCTTGCTGACCGGCTATCTGATCCTGATCGGCATATTAATTGCTGTCCCCTTCGCGCTCGCCGGACACTGAGATACCCTCGCACGCCGATTATCTGGCTTTGCCGCCCCGGAACGCCAAAAAGAGCATTTGATTCATATCAAGGCGTGCATCGGACCCAATCCTGCTAACATGCCGCCATCCCTCACCAAGATGGAGAACTAGGGTATGAGTGGCACGTTCACAAAATCAATGGCGCGCAATATCTTCTACGGTGGCAGCGCGTTCTTCATCCTGTTGTTCCTGGCATTGACCTTCGATACGCATAAAGAATTGCCTGCGCGCGACAACCGCGGTGCGTTGTCACCAGAGGTTTCGCTCGGCAAAAAGATCTGGGAAGACAACAACTGTGTCGGTTGTCATTCCTTGTTGGGTGAGGGCGCGTATTTTGCGCCGGAGCTGGGCAATGTGTATACCCGCCGCGGGCCGGAATTCATCAAGACCTGGATACGGATTCAGCCGACCAATGCACCCGGCCGCCGGCAGATGCCGCAGTTCAATCTCAGTGAGGAGGAACTCGATGCGATTGTCGCCTTCCTCAAATACGCCTCCGAGATCAATACCGCCAACTGGCCACCGAACATCGAAGGCTAAGGGGAGAGTCCGTCATGCAATATCAGTCCCAAGCGGTTGCGAAACCGTATTTTATCGCTGCCATCCTGTTGTTCGTGGGCCAGATCGTTTTCGGTTTGGTTCTCGGCCTGCAATACGTCGTCGGGGATTTCCTGTTTCCGGAAATCCCCTTCAACGTGGCCCGTATGGTGCACACCAACCTACTGATCGTCTGGCTGTTGTTCGGGTTCATGGGCTCGGCCTATTACCTGATTCCGGAGGAGGCCGAGACCGAACTCCATAGTCCAAAATTGGCATTGGCACTGTTTTGGATCTTCCTGGTCGCCGGGGTACTGACGATTCTCGGTTATCTGTTCGTGCCGTACGCCACGCTCGCGCATTTCACCAATAACGAATTGCTGCCGACGATGGGGCGCGAATTCCTGGAGCAGCCGACCATCACCAAGATTGGCATCGTCGTGGTCGCTCTGGGTTTTCTCTATAACATCGGCATGACCATTCTCAAGGGCCGCAAGACCAGCGTCAGTCTGGTGCTTCTGGTCGGTCTGGTCGGGCTTGCCGTGCTGTTCCTCTTCGCCTTCTACAACCCCGATAACCTGGTCAAGGACAAGTTCTACTGGTGGTGGGTGGTGCATCTCTGGGTGGAGGGCGTGTGGGAACTGATCATGGCCGCCATCCTTGCGTTCGTGCTCATCAAGATCACCGGCGTCGACCGTGAGGTCATCGAGAAGTGGCTGTATGTCATCATCGCCATGGCGCTGATCACCGGCCTGATCGGAACCGGTCATCACTTCTACTGGATCGGCGCGCCGGAGTACTGGCAGTGGTGGGGTTCGATATTCTCGGCCCTCGAACCGATTCCGTTCTTCATGATGACGGTGTTCGCGTTCAACATGGTCAACCGCCGCCGCCGCAATCACCCGAACCGGGCGGCGACGCTTTGGGCACTGGGCACGGCGGTGATGGCGTTCCTGGGTGCCGGCGTCTGGGGCTTCCTGCACACGCTGTCCCCGGTCAACTTCTACACCCATGGCACGCAGATCACGGCGGCACACGGTCATATGGCCTTCTACGGGGCCTATGTGATGATCGTGCTGACCATGATCTCCTACGCCATGCCGATGTTGCGCGGCCGCGGTGCTGCCAATAGCAGCCGGTCTCAGGTGCTCGAGATGTGGTCGTTCTGGTTGATGACGGTCGCGATGGTCTTCATCACCCTGTTCCTGACCGCGGCCGGTGTGTTGCAGGTCTGGTTACAGCGCTACAGCGATGCCCCGCAAGCCTACATGGTGGTGCAGGACAAGATCGCGCTGTTCTACTGGATGCGCGAAGGCGCCGGCGTGATCTTCCTGATCGGGCTGATCCTTTACGTGCTCAGCTTCTTCGTCGGGCGCAAAGATCCGGAGGCGGTGACGGTCTGACGGCCGGCGGGCGGGGGTGCCGTACTCCCGCCCATTGGCCTTGCTCCGATCTGATGTACAGGGCTTTTCGGCACGAAGGCGCCGAAGGTGCACGAAGGCAAACCGTAACGAATGCTGAAAGACCGGTTCCGGTCTTGCATTCATCAAGGGACCTTGGCGCGCCTTCGGCGCCTTCGTGTTGACGGTCCTCCGATCCAATCGACACCTGCATTTCGGCCAACTGCAAAGACGCCTGTACCTGATTTATGTCAAGGTAGTGCTACCCTCAATGGGTGTCTCATAGGTACAGACCGCGAGGCCGGCAAAGCACCGCAGCGAGAGATCCATGGATACCAGCGTTCGCCCAGTTCCGCATGCCGATGA
>JBAYTM010000064.1:0-8484 GCA_041675685.1 Thiohalobacteraceae bacterium | reverse complement strand
GGCGACGAGGTGGTCACTCGCGTCATCGAGGTCAATAACGTTTCCGCCGCGCAGCTGGTGCCGATTCTGCGCCCCTTGGTGCCGCAGCAGGGCCATATGGCGGCCTATCCCGGCACCAACGTGCTGATCGTGTCCGACCGCGCCGAGAACATCGAGCGGCTGGTGTCCATCGTCAAACGTATGGACCAGCGCAGCGACAGCGAGATCGAAGTCATGCCCTTGCAGCATGCATCGGCGGCAGAAGTGGTCCGCATCATCACCGCACTGGATCGCCCGCAGCCCGGGCAGCCGCAGGACCCTGCCGGGGCCTCTTCGGTGATTGCCGACGAGCGCACCAACAGTGTCCTGATCGGTGGCGGCAAGGCCGAACGGTTGCGTCTGCGCATGGTGATCTCACATCTGGATACCCCGCTGGACCGCGGTGGCAACACCCACGTCATCTATCTGAAATATGCCAAGGCCGAAGATCTGGTGCAGGTGCTCACCGGCGTGAGTACCAGCCTCGCCGAGGAGCAGAAGGGTCAGGCTGCGGCGGGCGGCAATACCGAGGCGGCCTTGACCATTCAGGCCGACGAAAATGCAAATGCCCTGGTCATCAACGCGCCCCCGGATGTCTACCGCTCGCTGGCGGCGGTCGTACGACAGCTCGATATCCGCCGGGCGCAGGTGCACGTCGAGGCAATCATCGCCGAGATCTCCACCGACAAGGCCGTGGAGTTGGGCATACAGTGGCGCGGCACCAGTGATTTCACGGGCAGCGGCGTGATCGGCGGCACGGACTTCCCGACGGCGACCGGTAGCTCCATCAACTCGGTTGCGCAGAACCCGCTGAATGCAGGCGCAGGTCTGAGCTTGGGGTATTTCGAGGGCACCGTGACGCTCCCCGGCACCAGCACCGAAATCCTGAACCTGGGTGCTTTGATTCGCGCGTTATCCTCCGATTCCGCGACCAATATTTTATCGACGCCGAACCTGGTGACGCTCGACAATCAGGAGGCCGAGATCATCGTCGCGCAGAACGTGCCCTTCGTGACCGGCTCCTTTTCGAATACCGGCGCGACCGAGGGCGCAGCCAACCCCTTCCAGACCATCCAGCGTCAGGACGTGGGTCTCACCCTCAAGGTCAAGCCGCAGATCAACGAGGGCGACGCGATCAAGCTCGAGATCGAGCAGGAAATCTCCAGCGTCGGCGAAAAGGCCGAGGCAGTCGACATCGTGACCAACAAGCGTTCCATCAAGACCACCGTGATGGTCGACGACCACCAACTGGTGGTGCTCGGCGGACTGCTCGACGACCAGTTGATCGAAGGCGTGCAGAAGGTGCCCTTGTTGGGTGATCTGCCGCTGCTCGGGAACCTGTTTAAATCGCGCCGGTCCACCAAGGTGAAGAGCAACCTCATGGTATTCATTCAGCCCTCCATCATTCGCGACGCGGCGTATTTCAATGCCACCAGCTCCGCCAAGTACAACTACATGCGCGGGCTGCAGACCAAGCAGCGGGAGAAGGGCGTAAATCTCCTTCCGGACACCGATGCCCCGATCTTGCCGGAATATCCCGTGCCTGCGCCGACGCTGCCACCCCCGGACATCAACATCACCCCGAGCCCCGAGTTACCCAGCTTTCCATGAGTGAAGTCGCCTTCAGTCCCGAGCTTCTGAGTTCCGAGCCGGCGCCCGACGAACTCCAGTCGTCGCCCGGCCGGCCGAGCTTCGCCTTCGCCAAACGCCACGGTGTGCTGGTCGCCGGCGAACGCGATGGGGCCGTGGTGATCCGTCATCGTGCCGATGTGAGTCTGAACGCACTGGCCGAGTTGCGCCGCTTCCTGGGCCGGCCGCTATTGTTGGAAGAGGTGCCGGACGAGCGCTTTAACAGCCTCCTGACGGACACCTACGAAAACGAATCCAGCCAGACCATGATGATGATGGGCGACCTGGGCGACGACACCGACTTGTTCAGCATTGCCCAGGCGCTCCCGGAACCGGAGGATCTGCTCGATTCGGAAGACGACGCCCCGATCATCCGTCTCATCAATGCGCTGCTGACCGAAGCGGTCAAGGAAAACGCGTCCGATATCCACGTCGAGACCTTCGAGAACCGCCTCGTGGTGCGCTTCCGCGTCGATGGCGTGTTGCGCGAAGTGTTGCAACCACAGCGCGTCCTGGCGCCTTTGATCGTCTCGCGTATCAAGGTCATGGCGCGGCTCGACATCGCCGAGAAGCGTCTGCCGCAGGACGGGCGCATCTCATTGCGGGTCGCGGGTCGTGCCGTCGATGTGCGCGTGTCGACCCTGCCATCGGGCCATGGCGAACGGGTGGTACTGCGGTTGCTCGACAAACAGGCCGGTCGCCTCGACCTGGAACATCTCGGCATGGCGCGCGATGCGCGCATTATGATGGACCGCATCATCCACCGGCCGCACGGCATCATCCTGGTCACCGGCCCGACGGGTTCCGGCAAGACGACCACCCTCTATGCGGCGCTCACCAAGCTCAATGACCGCAGCCGGAACATCCTTACGGTCGAAGACCCGATCGAATACTATCTCGACGGCATCGGTCAGACCCAGGTCAACACCAAGGTCGATATGACCTTTGCGCGCGGTCTGCGCGCGATTCTGCGACAGGACCCGGATGTGGTGATGGTCGGTGAAATCCGCGACCTCGAAACCGCCGAGATCGCCGTGCAGGCGAGTCTTACCGGTCATATGGTGCTGTCGACCTTGCACACCAACAGCGCGGTCGGCGCGGTCACGCGACTGCGGGATATGGGCGTCGAGCCGTTCCTGCTCGCATCGAGCCTCATCGGTGTGCTCGCGCAACGTCTGGTCCGCGTCCTGTGTCCGCAATGCAAGCAGCCGTTCACGGCGACCGCCGGTGACTGCAACTTGCTGGATGTGCCGGTCGAGGAACCGCCGACCCTCTACCGTGCGGTCGGCTGCAGCGCCTGCAACGGCCTTGGCTATCAGGGCCGTACCGGCATCTACGAACTCATCGAAGTCGACGATCGCCTCGCGACCATGATCCACGACGGCAGCAGCGAACAGGACATGGAGCGCTACGCGCGTACCCGCTCGGCGAGCATCCGCCACGACGGCATGCGCCGTATTCTGGAAGGCAGGACGACCCTGGAAGAAGTGCTGCGGGTGACACGGGAAGATTAGACGCGCGTGATGAAGAGACAAGAGACAAGAGGCAAGAGGCAAGCAAGTGCCCGAGACCGTGCCCTGGTTTCAACTTGCCTCTTGCCTCTTGCCTCTTGCCTCTGAACTTAAAATGCCCGCATTCGAATTCACTGCACTGGACGTCAACGGCCGCGAGCACAAGGGTCTGCTCGAGGGCGACAGCCCGCGTCAGGTGCGTCAGCAGCTGCGCGAGCGGCACTGGACGCCGTTGGCGATCCAGGAGGTCGCGGAGCGTGAAGCACGAACCACGGCACGGCGCTTCAACCTGCGCCGCGGTGTGGCGGCCAGCGATCTGGCGCTCCTGACCCGGCAGCTCTCGACGCTGGTGCGTTCGGGGCTGCCGCTGGAGGAGTCGGTGCGCGCGGTCTCGCAGCAGACCGAAAAGCCGCGGCTGAAAAGCATGCTGCTGGGCGTACGGTCACGGGTGATGGAAGGTCACACCCTGGCGGCCGGCATGGCCGAATATCCGCATATCTTTCCAGAGCTGTATCGCGCAACTGTCGCCGCCGGCGAGCAATCGGGTCACCTCGAAGTCGTTTTGGAACGGCTCGCCGACTACACCGAGAGCCGCCAGCAGTTGCGGCAGAAGATCCAATTGGCGCTGTTCTATCCGGCCCTGCTGACCTTGCTGGCCATCAGCGTGGCCGTGTTGCTGTTGACCTATGTCGTGCCGCAGGTCGTCGAAGTGTTTCAGAACATCGGCCAGGAGTTGCCTCTGCTCACCCGCGGGCTGATTGCGCTGAGCGACTTTCTGCGCGAAAACGGTGTGGTGATCCTCGTCTTGATCGGATTGGCGATCGCCGGTTTCAATTGGCTGCTGCGCAAGCCCGGCCCGCTGCGGCAGTGGCATAGCCTGTTGTTGCGCCTGCCGTTGGTGTCGCGGTTGCTGCGCGGTCTCAACACGGCGCGCTTCGCACGCACCTTCAGCATTCTTTTGGCCTCCGGGGTGCCGGTGCTGGAGGCACTGCGTATCGCCGCCGAGGTCATCGGCAACCTTCCCATGCGCGACGCCGTGCAGCTTGCGGCCAGCCGGGTGCGCGAGGGCTCCAGCATCTTTGCGGCACTGGATCAAAGCAAATGCTTCCCGCCGCTGACCTTGCACCTGATCGCCAGCGGCGAAACCGCCGGTAACCTGGAGGACATGCTGGAACGCGCCGCAAGCAGCCAGGAGCGGGAGATCGAAGTGTTGGTCGCCACCCTGCTCGGTTTGTTCGAGCCCTTGTTGATCATTGTCATGGGTGGCCTGGTGTTGGTGATCGTCCTGGCCATCCTCCTGCCCATCTTCGATCTCAACCAATTAGTACGGTAAAGCAGGGACGAGGGTCCAGTTTCCAGGGCCGAGGGGACAAAGCGTTGCTTTTTCTTCGGCCCTAGAACCTAGACCCTCATCCCTGCATTTATGGAATAAATGCCAATAAGGGCTCGTCTCTCCCTGTATATCGCCCCATCGGAGAGCGGGCCGCCATGAACATCGTCTGTCGTCTTTGTCGTTCCTGGATTCTGCGGCGCCGCATCCAGGCGCACGTGCCGCGTATGCAGCAGGTAGTATTCGCCTGGACGCACGATGCCGTCCTCACGCAAACGATCCCGGCCGCCGCGGCGCTCGAGGTCGGTAAAGACCTCGCCCGTTTTCGCGCCGACGTCACCGAACTTCGGATCGCCTTGTACCGCGCCGTGCTGCGCGCTTACCTGCGCTATAAGCAGGACTATCGCGACGTGCTGCCGTTTGCACCGAACGAGCGGATGACGGCCGCCCGGGCGCCTCTCGTGCGTAAGGTCCGCAATGCCATGCGGCGGCTGGATGAGCGGCAGCGCTTGATCGTCTCGCTGGTCGACCTTGGCGGTTGCAGTTATCCCGAGACCGCGCGGGTGCTCGATCTTTCCAAGAACGCATTGCTCGATGCCCTGTGCAATGCGCGCGTACAGCTCAAGGCGCAGTTGCTCGGTGCAGCGGACGCGGCCCGGACGGACGCCCAGCGTCGCGGAGGGCGCCGATGAATCCGCCGCCCTCATCCTACGAGATGCTGGTGTCCTACGCCGACGGACAATTGGACATGTCCGACCGCGAACTGGTGCTGACGCTGCTGGATATGGACGCGGATCTCAACCGCGAGGTCTGGGAACTTACCCGGCTGAAGGATCTCGTTGGCCTTGCCTATGAGGATCTTCCGGAGACGCAACCCGCACCACCACCGTCCTCGCAACACCGGCGGGCCTGGTATCGCCGCTTGTTCGGCTGATGCCGCCGACGCCAGTGCGACAACGCCGGAGATCTTAGCGGCGATTGCACCGGACCGGCGAACCTATTTTGACATTGTGCCTTTCAGCCCGCGCCTTGCGGGCTTTCTTTTGCCTCGCGCCTTGGCCTGCGCGCCGCGTGGTCGCCTACAATGCGAGTATGCTGAATCCGCTGCTGATCCGTTCCTTCCGCCACAGAAATTTCCGCTTGTATTTTATCGGTCAGCTGCTGTCGCTGAACGGTACCTGGATGCAAAGCGTTGCACAGGCCTGGCTGGTTTACCGGCTCACCGATTCCAGCTTCATGCTTGGCCTGGTGGCCTTTCTGAATCTCGGACCGGTCCTGGTGCTGGGGCTCTTCGGCGGCGCCCTGGCCGATCGCTATTCCCGCTATCGGCTCTTTTGGGTGACCCAGACGCTCGCGATGGCCCAGGCCTTCGTCCTGGCCGGCTTGACGCTCAGCGGTCAGGTCCAAGTTACGCACATCCTGATTCTCGCGACGCTGTTGGGCGTCGTGCACGCCTTCGAGATTCCCGCGCGGCACGCGCTCGTCGCCGGGCTGGTGAGCCGCGCGGAGTTGCCCAACGCCATCGCGCTCAACTCGAGTCTGTTCAATCTGGCGCGCTTCATCGGCCCGACGCTGGCGGGCGCGCTGGTCGCGTTGATCGGCGAGGGTCCGGTGTTCATGCTGAACGGCCTGTCGTTCATGTCCGTACTGATCGCCCTGGCGCTGATGCGTCCGCGGCCAGCCATGCACGCGCGCCCGGCCACAGGGCGTGGTCTCTGGGCGGGCCTGGATTTCGCCTGGCGTCAGCCGCCACTGCGCTGGGCGCTGGCGTTGGTTGCCTTGATCAGTCTGGTCGGGACCCCGTACCTGGTGCTCATGCCGGTATTCGCGCGCGAGGTCTTTGGCGGTGGTGCGCAACAGTTGGGCCTGTTGGTCGGGGCGGCCGGCCTCGGTGCTTTGCTCGGTGCCTTGCGGCTGGCGCAGCGCGAACAAAGTACCGGTCTGGAGCGGATCATCGTCGCGTCTGGAGTGCTCGCCGGCGCCGGATTATTTCTGTTTTCGCAGGCGAGCAGTTTCGTGCTCGCGATGATGGTTCTGCCGCTGACCGGCTTTGGCATCACTTCGCTGGTTGCTGCAACCAACACCTTCCTGCAGCTTGAGGCGGAAGATAGTTTACGCGGCCGGTTGATGTCGCTGTTCTCCGTGGTGTTCCTCGGTTTCGCACCAATCGGTAATCTGGCCGCTGGTGGTATTGCGCATCACATCGGCGCGCCGCACACCGTGCTGCTCAGCGCACTGATCTGCCTGCTGGGAACAGCGGGGCTTGGATATGGACTATGCCGCAGCGCGCTGGAGCAGCGAGCCCGGCTATAGCGCGCGCTTCGATTATTTCTTTAGCAGCGAATCGCCAAAAAACGACGCACTAAGCGCGAATCAATACGCGTTGCAATGCGCGGCGTTTTTGTTAACTAGGTTTACGATTTCTCTCTCCTTACTCCCTAACATCCCTCCCGGTTCAGTTGGACGCGGCCCGACGCCGGACTGCGAGCGCAGACGGCGAGACTCATGCTGAGTACGTGCCGCCTATGTTTAAGGGGGTCTTATCGTGACTAAAAACGTATCGGGTATGGGGATCGGCGCTCACATAACGAAAAGCGCAGCCCTGTCAATTATGGCCTGCATCGCGTTATGGGCCGGAATGGCATCCGCGACCAGCGTACGCGAGGCTTCGGTCGATGAGCTGATCGATCAGTCCGAAATGATTTTCGAGGGCACAGTTGTCGATGTGCGGTCGCGTAAGAGCGGGCCTAACAACATCGTGACGGACGTCGTCTTCGAGGTGACGGACGTTGTGAAGGGGCATATCCCCCAGCGTCGGCTCAAGCTGGAATTTCTTGGCGGTGAAGTCGAGGGTGAGGCGCTGAGCGTACCTGCGATGGATTACCCGGAAGTGGGCGAGAAGGGCGTCTATTTCGCCGAGTCCGCCAGCCGCACTCTGGTCAACCCGTTGTATGGCTGGGACCAGGGACGTTTCTTGATCTCGACGGACGAGAATGGAACCGAACGCGTATCCACCTCGCACCGGCGGCCCGTGGTCAGTCTCGAACGCGAACAGGCGAATTTCTTTGCGAACCCGGATGCCGAAAACAAGTTGTCTTCCGGGATAGCCCGCGGCGTGCGCGCCACGCAGTCGCGCGCCACCAACGGGAATCAAGCCGACGACCTGCGCGCAGCAATGTCCGCTGGTCAGTTCAAACAACGTGTTCGCGACCTGATGGGGGGTGCGCAATGAAAACGAAGTCGCTGTATACGCTGTTGACCATGTTTCTCGCTCTGGCTGCGCAGCCGGTTCAAGCCTACCAGACCTGGAACTCCAAGTGGCCGCAGCCGCAGACCACTTTTTACGTGAACATTCCCGGCGAAAACGGCGCCTGGAACTCTGCGTTCGAGGCCGCCATGAACTCCTGGGCACCGTCGGGGTTCAGATTCTCCGTAGTGCGGAGCAGCTCCGACCCCTGCAATACCAGTGATCGCCGCAACGGCGTCCGCTTCCATACCAGCGTGTGTGGCTCGGCCTTCGGCTCGACCACCTTGGCAGTGACGCGCTCCTGGCGAACCGGGGCGAAGACCGTAGAGACGGACATAGTATTCAACTCCAACAGAAACTGGAGCCTATATGGCGGTGCACGCCAGTCGGCCATCGACTTCCAGCGGGTTGCTGTTCACGAATTGGGGCACGCGCTCGGTCTGAACCACGAGCACGACGCACCAGCGATCATGGCGCCAAGTGTCGGGAACGTTCGGACGCCGCAGGCCGATGATCTTGCGGGTGTGCGCGCGCTTTACGGGCCTAGCGACGACTATGGAAACTCGATTGGTGCAGCCCATAGTATCAATCCAAACACGATGACAAGCGGGCGCATCGATTCGGGCACCGACGTGGATTATTTCAAGATAGTGGTGCCGCGTTCGTCCTTTCTATATCTGGGGACCTTAGGCACGACGAGAACAGTGGGCTCATTATATTCGGCCAGTGGGACTTTGCTGATGACCAAT
>JBAYTM010000063.1:0-8491 GCA_041675685.1 Thiohalobacteraceae bacterium | reverse complement strand
CGCGAACGGGACCGCCCCCTTCAGAGAATTCATTCTCACCCCCAGCGGAACCGGATCTCCTTTGGGTACGGCTTCGCGGTCAATTACCGACCAGAGCCAAATCACCCCCATGAAAAGCATGGTTAATGCGAGGCCTGGTATCATCGCGCCAATGAAAAGCTTGGAAATTGAGACGCTCGCCAATGTGCCGTAGATGATCAGGGGCGCGCTGGGAGGTATCAGAATGCCGAGCGTCCCTCCTGCTGCGACGGAACCGTAGGCAAGGCGAGGCGAATACCCGTTGCGAATCATTTCCGGGCAGGCAACGCCGCCGATAGTCGCCGCCGTCGCGATGCTTGAGCCCGAAACTGCAGCAAAGACCGAACAGGCCCCCATCGCAGCATGAGCTATGCCACCCGGTAGACGTCCCATCCATTTGAGCAGTGTATCGAACAGTTCTCGCGCTATTCCGCTCCGTACCAGCAAGGCGCCCATCAGCACGAACATCGGCAGTGAAGTCAACGAAAAGGACTCAAGACTTGTGAAGGCGCGTTCCGCAATCGTGCTGGGAAGAGCAAACGGCAGCAAGAAATAGAGCGACAGCATCGCAATTAGTCCGAGACCGAACCCGATCCGATAGCCGATCAAGAAGCTCGCGATGACCAATGCGAAAAGCAAAGCAGCGGTTGAAGATGCCCCCAAGCCGTTTCCGAAGTAGAACAACCCAGCTGGGAGTACGGTGACCGCCGCAGTGGCGAGCAACATGCGCCAACCGCTCCACGACAGGATGGCGAACATCCAAAAGACGAGAATCACTGCCAACTCGGTATCAATCCGACCCGACCAAAGCTTTGGCGGATTGGGCCCCAGCAGCACGATCGTAAGGATCGCAAGCGCGAACAAGATCGGCGCCGCCAGCTCCCTCCAGACCGGTCGGGAGCCACTTAACCTTCTGATTTCCCCGAGGATCGCGAGGACGAGTAAAATAAGCCCAACGAAAATCGACAGGTTAGGAATCCACTGCGGTACAAGCATGATGTAGGATTTGGTACCGTTGAAGTAGTTCTTCAGGATAAAATCGTAGGTTTGCGCAGACGCCACAAGGACAAATAAGATTGACCCCCATGCCGTCGACGTTTCCAGAGTACGCCGGACAGGCGGCTGCAGAGAATCCAGTAGCAAGGTTACCCTAACGTTCGCCCCAAGCGAATGCGCGTATGCTGCCCCGCAATAGGCTACCGCAATCAAAACGTAGGTGGAGAGTTCAACCGACCAATAGGTCGGCTCACCAAAAAAATATCTCGAAATGATTTCGAAGCTGCTCATAGCGAGGATGGCAAGGACACCAAGTCCACCGAGCAGGCCAGCCAGCTTGCCAACGCCATCAAAAAGTTTTTCTACGGACATGCCGCTTGACCCGTAGCTAGAGTGTGTCCCTGTCTCGCCCATACGCTTCTCCTCCCAGAGCTGTTTCTTGGTCGCCATGCAGTACCACAATGCTTAGCATCGCGAAAAAATTATAGCAATTGACTTTCTATAAATTGCATTGCAACCTCCGTCTCGCCATCGCCGCCTCACGGGATGCGGCGTTAGTGCAAGATCACAGGGAGGATTTATCATGAGGAAACTTTTTCACGCGGGACTAGCTGTTTGCTTCGCAATTACAGCAAGCGGCGCGATCGCACAGGAAGTGACGCTGCGTATGGCGATTCTTGGCGGCGTCGGCAAATCTGGATATGGAGTCGCCATGTCGAAGGTGCCCGATGCGATTTACCAAGCCACGAACGGGCGGGTTCAAGTCGAAATCTACGACTCGCTCATCCCTGGGCCCCAGCTCCCCAACGCGCTGCGAGACGGCACCGTCGACATGATCGGCGGCGTGCACGTTTATATGAGCGGGGAAGAGCCGCGGCTGGGGATCGGCCACCTGCCTGGCCTCCTGACGAATGAAAAGGAGTACAAGAACGTTCTGGACGCCTATATGGGCGAGTTGATCGCCGAAGTCTGGGACACTCGCTACAACGGTCACGCGCTGACACAGGGCCTGTGGTACGAAGCGCCGGTTTTCTCGAATGAGCTTATCGTGAAACTCGAAGATTTCCGAGGCCTCAAGGTGCGCACTCACAATTACGAGTCCGCCGGCATGCTAACTCAAGTTGGTGCAAAACCGACCCAAGTCCCAGCTGGCGAGATGGTCAACGCGCTGCAGCGCGGCGTAATTGATGCCCTGTCGGCCGAATATGGCTCTGCGGTCAGCCTTGGCGTTCAGGATGCCGCTAAATACGCCTCGCTTTGGGATTTCAGCGTCAACCTCGGCTGGACCGTCGTGATGAACAATGAAAGCTGGGCCAGCCTGCCCGAAGACCTACAAGTCCAGATCACTGAAGGCATGAAAAATTTTCAGGAAGAGCGGTTTGCAAATTACATTGAGGAAACCGCAGCCATCCGCCAAGAAATGATCGACGCCGGGATCGAGTTGGTCGAGGTGCCGGAAACAGAGCAGAACAGGGCTCTTTCCGACGAGAATGTCACAGCGATCTATGACGATTGGTACGCTCGTGCCGCGGATGTGGGCTTTGACGGCAAGGCCGTTGTGCAAAAGGTGCGTGACATCTTGGGCAAGTAACGTCCCAGACAACCTCTAACATAGCCTCCGCACGCCCCGTGCGGAGGCCTCCGAGGACCACCACCACATTCACGCGACAGAGAGCGTCCGACAAACACGAGAGGCTGTCGCGCGCGCCGAGGAAACCAGCCTGACTGAGCGTCTCCTGTTTGAGCGAAGGGTTTTTCACGCGTTGTTTGGCAGCGAGGACCAGCACGAAGGCATGGCAGCATTGCTGGAAAACCCAAAGAAGGAGACCGCCGATGAAGGTGCTTGTACCTGTCAAACGCGTGATCGATTACAACGTGAAGGTTCGTGTGAAAGCGGATGGAAGCGGTGTCGATCTTGCGAATGTGAAGATGTCGATGAACCCGTTCGACGAGATTGCCGTCGAAGAGGCGATCCGTCTGAAAGAGGCGGGCAAGGCCGAGGAAATCATCGTGGTTTCGATCGGTGTGAAGCAGGCGCAGGAAACGCTGCGCACGGCTTTGGCGATGGGTGCGGACCGGGCCGTTCTGGTTGTCGCGGCCGAGGATGTGCATCAGGACATCGAGCCTTTGGCCGTGGCCAAGATCCTTGCCAAAGTGGCGGCCGATGAAGGCGCCGGGCTGGTGATCGCGGGCAAGCAATCGATCGACAATGACATGAATGCGACCGGCCAGATGCTGGCCGCTCTGCTGGGCTGGAGCCAGGCCACCTTCGCCAACACGCTGGACATCGACGGCGATGCGGCGGTTGTGGCGCGCGAGGTCGATGGCGGGTTGCAGACCGTGAAGGTGACGCTGCCGGCCATCATCACCGCCGATCTGCGGCTGAACGAGCCGCGCTACGCGAGCTTGCCGAACATCATGAAGGCCAAGAAAAAGCCGCTGGAGGAAAAGACCGCCGCCGATTACGGCGTCGATGTCAGCCCGCGGCTGGAGGTGGTGAGAACCGCCGAACCGGCCTCGCGGTCGGCCGGTGAAATGGTGGGTTCGGTGGACGAGCTTGTGGCGAAACTCAAGGACAAGGGGCTGGTCTGATGGCGGTACTTCTTCTTGCTGAAATCAACGACGGCGCGCTGGCGCTGGATGCCACGGCCAAGGCCGTGACGGCGGCGGGCAAGCTGGGCGATGTGACGGTTCTGGCCGTTGGCTCGAAGGCGGCGGATGCGGGTGCCGAGGCGGCCAGGATCGCGGGCGTTGCGCGCGTTCTGGTGGCCGAGGACGCGCTTTACGGCCACCGTCTGGCGGAGCCTGTGTCGGCGCTGATCGTGTCTTTGGCGGGCGATTACAGCCACATCGTGGCCCCCGCGACGACGGATGCGAAAAACATCCTGCCGCGCGTGGCGGCCTTGCTGGACGTGATGGTGCTGACCGATGTGTCGGGCGTGGTTGACGCCGATACGTTCGAGCGCCCGGTCTATGCGGGCAACGCGATCCAGACGGTGAAATCGAAGGACGCCAAGAAGGTGATCACCTTCCGCACCTCGACCTTCGAGGCGGCGGGCGCGGGCGGTTCGGCCGCGGTCGAAAGCATCGGCGCGGGCGATAATCCGGGCCTGTCCGAATGGGTGTCCGACAAGCTGGCCGAAAGCGACCGGCCCGAACTGACCTCGGCCAAGATCGTGGTGTCGGGCGGGCGCGGCGTGGGTTCGGAAGAGAACTTCGCGATCATCGAGGCGCTGGCCGACGAGCTGGGCGCCGCGGTTGGCGCCTCGCGCGCGGCGGTGGATTCGGGCTTTGCGCCGAACGACTGGCAGGTGGGCCAGACCGGCAAGGTGGTGGCGCCCGAACTTTACGTGGCCGTCGGCATCTCGGGCGCGATCCAGCACCTTGCGGGGATGAAGGATTCCAAGGTGATCGTGGCGATCAACAAGGACGAAGAGGCCCCGATTTTCCAGGTTGCCGATTACGGCCTCGTCGCCGACCTCTTCGACGCCGTGCCCGAGCTGACCGAGAAACTTTAGGGGCCAGTCGGCTCTCACCTGAAACGGAAAATGGAAATGCCGCAACTGATCGAAGTGACCAAGGACCGGAACGTCGCGCTTGTACGGCTGAACCGCCCGAAACAACTTAATGCGCTGAATTCGGCGCTCGCCGCCGAAATGGTGGAGACCGTCGAGGCTCTTGAATCCGACAGCCAGGTCAATGCAATGGTGATCACCGGCGCCGAGCGGGCCTTCGCCGCCGGCGCCGATATCTCCGAGATGGCGAACAAGACGGCCGCGGAGATGGACGATTCCGACTTCTTTGGCGAGTGGAAACGCTTCGCCGCCTGCCGCACGCCCAAGATTGCCGCGGTGAACGGCTATGCCCTGGGTGGCGGCTGCGAATTGATGATGATGTGCGATTTCGCGATTGCCGGTGAAGGCGCCAAGTTCGGACAGCCCGAGATCAAGCTTGGGGTGATCGCCGGGATTGGCGGCACCCAGCGGATGACCCGGCTGATTGGCCGCGCGCGTTCGATGGACATGCATCTGACCGGTCGCATGATGGACGCTTCTGAAGCGCTTTCCGCAGGACTCGTGGCGCGCGTGGTGCCAGACGACAAGGTACTCGAGACCGCGATGGAAGCGGCACAGCAGATCGCCGGCTATTCGCGCCGCGCGACGCGGTTGGCGCGCGAGGTGGTGATGCGGTCCGAGGAACTCCCCCTCGAAGAGGGCCTGCTCTATGAGCGCCGCTTGTTCCATGGCCTGTTCGGCACGCCCGACCAGCGTGAGGGCATGGCCGCCTTCCTGGAAAAACGCACGCCGAACTTCAATCAGGAGTGAGGCGGGAAAGACGGGCGCGCCCCTGAGCCGGCAGCACGATAACCAGCACACGAAGGAGGACACGATGGTCGATTTTTCACTGTCTGAGGAACAGCAAGCCATTCTCGACATGACACGCAATTTTGCGGCGGACCGCATCAAGCCAAATGCGCTGGATTGGGACGAGAAGAAACACTTCCCGGTGGACATCCTGGCCGAAGCCGGCGCCTTGGGTCTCGGAGCCATCTACACCAAAGACGATGTAGGCGGCTCCGGCCTTGGCCGTGTCGACGCGGTGCTGATTTTCGAGGCGCTGGCCGAGGCCTGCCCGACCACGTCGGCCTATATCTCCATCCACAACATGTGCGTTTGGATGATCGACAAGTTCGCCAGCCAGGCACAGCGGGAAGAATGGATCCCGCAACTCGCAACGCTGGAAAAACGCGCGTCCTATTGCCTGACCGAACCGGGCGCCGGATCGGATGCCGGGTCGCTCTCGACTCGCGCCGAACGCGACGGCGACGGTTGGCTGCTGACCGGCCAGAAGCAGTTCATTTCCGGTGCCGGCGCTTCGGATGTCTACCTGGTTCTGGCCCGCACTGGCGAGGCCGGTCCGAAAGGGATCTCGTGCTTCCTGGTACCAAAGGAGGCCGAGGGGCTGTCGTTCGGGACGAACGAGAAGAAGATGGGCTGGAACGCCCAGCCGACCCGCACGGTGGTGATGGACAAGGTCCGAGTCGGGCCCGAGGCGCTGGTCGGCGCAGAAAACCGGGGCTTCAGGATTGCCATGGCGGGCTTGGACGGCGGCCGGTTGAACATCTCGGCCTGTTCCTTGGGCGGCGCATCCGCCGCGCTGACCGCGACGGTGCAATACATGTCGGAACGCCGCGCCTTTGGTCAGCGGCTGGACGAAATGCAGGCTCTGCAATTCCGGCTGGCCGACATGAAGATCGAGTTGGAAGCGGCGCGCAGCATCCTGTGGCGTGCGGCGGCGGCGCTGGATGCCAAGACCCCGGAAGTTTCGATGCTATGCGCGGCGGCCAAGCGCTTCGTGACCGACAGCTGTTCCAACATCGCCGACGAGGCACTGCAGCTGCATGGCGGCTACGGTTACCTAGCGGAATACGGCATCGAGAAAATCGTGCGGGACCTACGCGTGCACCGCATACTGGAAGGCACCAACGAGATCATGCGCCTGATCGTGGCGCGCACGCTGCTGCAGGGATGACGACGAAGGCCTTAAGGGAAATACGGAAAGGATACGAGATGAGCAGGATCGCATTCATAGGTCTGGGCAATATGGGCAGCCCGATGGCTGGCAATCTGATCAAGGCCGTCCACCAGGTCACCGGGTTCGATGTGTCACAGGACGCGCGAGAGAACGCTGCCGCGCGCGGTGTCCAGATCGCGGACACCGTTTCTGCTGCGGCGGAGGGGGCCGAAGCGATTGTCACCATGCTGCCCAATGGCAAGCTGGTCCTGGATGTCTGGAAAGAGCTCGCGACCTCCGTTCCTAGAGGGGGACTGGTGATCGACAGCTCGACCATCGACGTCGAAAGTGCACAAGCGGCGCATGTGCTCATGGATGGTCGATTGACACTGGATGCGCCGGTGTCGGGTGGCACCGTGGGGGCCGAGGCGGGCACGCTCAGCTTCATGCTGGGCGGAACCGAGGAGGCCATCGAGGCCGCAACCCCGATCCTGGAGCCGATGGCGGGAAGGCTGGTGCCCTGCGGCATCGCGGGGGCGGGGCAGGCGGCGAAGCTGTGCAATAACATGCTGCTCGGCATTTCGATGATCGGCGCCTGCGAAGCCTTCGTGCTGGGCGAGAAACTCGGCCTCGACGCCGGGGCGCTGTTCAACGTGCTCTCGACCTCGTCGGGCCAGTGCTGGGCGGTGAACACCAACTGCCCGGTGCCGGGACCGGTGCCGACTTCGCCCGCGAACCGCGATTACCGGCCCGGCTTTGCCACCGCTCTTATGCTCAAGGATCTGCGTCTCGCCGCGCAGGCCGCAGGCGCCGCGGGCGCCGAGATCCCCTTGGGATCGAACGCAACGCGCCTCTACGAGGCGTTCGAGCAAGCAGGTCATGGCGGTGAGGATTTTTCAGCCATCATCAACTATCTGCGCAGCGCCAAAGCATGACCTGCGGCAGGGACACGCGCTTCATCGAGGTTGACGGATTGAGTATGCGGGTCATGGCCCGGAACCTGTCCGGCGGAGGTATTCCGCTCTTGATCCTGAACGGTCTGGGCCAGTCGATCGAGATACTTGTCCCGCTGATGCAAGAATTGGGCGACCGCCCGGTGGTGGTGTTCGACATGCCCGGTGTCGGGCTTTCACAGATGTCCGAGGAACCGCTTGGCATCCCGCAATATGCGCAGGTTGCCCAAGGGGTTCTCGATGAACTGGAGGTCGGGAGTTTCGACGTCCTGGGAATTTCCTGGGGCGGAGGTATCGCCCAGCAACTCGCCTATGACTTCCCGGATCGGTGCCGCAGGCTGATCCTGGCGGTGACCTCAGCCGGCGGGTTGGTGAGTTGGTGGGGCAGCCCGATTGCCCTGGGCGAGATCATGTTCCCGCTGCGCTTCACCAGTCGGGCCTACGGCAACCTTGTTGGGCCGCTGATGTATGGCGGCGATGCCGTGACCAACCCCAAGCTCTTCCGGGAATATTCCAAACATGCGCGGCACCCGACACCCGCGGGATATTTCAGTCAGGTCAGGGCGCTCTGCTCCTGGACCAGCGTCCATTGGCTGCACCAGATTGAGCAACCGACGCTGGTGATTGCCGGCACCTGCGATACGCTGATTCCGTTTCCGAACCAGTTGCTTCTAGCCCAATCTATCCCCGGTGCCGAGATGAGGGTCTTTGCCGCCGGGCATCTGCTGCTTTTCTCACGCCGCCAGGAAGTCGGCGAGTTGATTACCCGCTTCCTAGAACAGACGCCCGCCAGCCCGACCTATCGCAGCCGCGGCAAAGCGGCGGCCTCGCCTTAGCCACACACTCGTCCGGACCACGGCGTCCTGCAATTTGGAGATACCGACATGCCCAAGACCACACAGACGCCTTCGGCGCGCGCCGCCTCGATCCCGGCGCGCTGCCGGTCCTTGATGAACGTCAGTTCCATGTCCGCGACCATGCCCAGAATGGTGATCACCATCCGCCCCATG
>JBAYTM010000062.1:0-8502 GCA_041675685.1 Thiohalobacteraceae bacterium | reverse complement strand
TTTTTGTGGCCGGGCAAGCCGTCGGGGTGCCCTTCTCTTTGGTTACTTTCTCTTGGGCAAGCAAGAGAAAGTAACCCGCGCAGCAAGCGCGGAAGAAAGATTAAGGGAGAAAGCGCGGCCATTTCGTGCGCGCGGCGCTTCAAGAAAGGAGATTGCCGCGGCGCCCCGCGCCTCGCACTGACGGGAGTGTTCGCCGAGCCGGACCGCCTACTCGGAGTCGAGTAACACCCGCCGATACACCTCCGCATCCCCCGCACTGAAACAACAGGCGATGACCTCCTCGAAGTCTGCCTCGAATTCGCGCATCACGCGCACCGCGATCCGCGTCGCCGCGTCCTTGGGGTATCCGTACACGCCCGTGCTGATCGCCGGGAAGGCGATCGAGCGCACGGCGTTTTCCAGTGCCAGTCGGAAACAGCTGCGATAGCAGGCTTCGAGCAGTTCCGGCTCGCCCTCCTCACCGCCGCGCCAGACCGGCCCGACGGTCGAGATCACCCACTTGGCGGGCAGGTCGAAGCCAGGGGATAAGCGGGCTTCGCCGGTCAGGCAGCCGCCGTGGCCGCGATTGTATTCACGCAGCTGCGGGCCTGCGGCCCGGTGGATGGCGCCGTCGACCCCACCACCGCCGAGCAATGATTCGTTCGCCGCATTGACGATGGCGTCGACCTCGAGCTGCGTGATGTCACCCTGGTGTACGCGGACCATGCTCAGCCCTCCGAGCCGACAGCTTGCAGAACGGCAATTCCAACCGCGAAGGACGCGAAGACGCGCGAGGGAAACCCGTTTCGAACCAGGACGCGCCGGCGGTACAACCGGTCAATATGCCGGATGTGTGCCAAACCAAACCGGAGCCAACCCGAAAAACACATTCGCCCCATTATGATCTTTCGGACTAATGCGCCTTATATTGAATTGAATTACTTCGTGCGCCTTCGCGTCCTTCGCGGTTGAAGGTACGGAGCGAAACACCACAGCTGAATGACTGGCTACTTGACGACCTTGAGGCTCGGTCGGCTGCTGACGCGCGGAGGCGAATCATCTGAACCGCTCGGCGGTGTCGGTGGCTGTTCCTCGTCTTCGTTGAACATCATGCCGCGCCCGTTTTCCTGCGCGTAGATGGCAAGCACGGCGGAGATCGGGATGTAGACCTGCATGGGCGTGCCGGCGAAGCGCGCATTGAACTCGACCCGGTCGTTGAGAATCTGCAGACCGGCGATGGCGCTGGGATTGATGTTCAGAACGATCTTGCCGTTGTCGACGTATTGCCGCGGCACTTCGACACCGGGACTCTCCGCGTCCACCAGCAGATAGGGCGTCAGCGCGTTATCCAGAATCCATTCATTGATAGCGCGAATAAGGTAAGGGCGACTGGATTTCATAAGAAGAGTGGCAAGTCACAAGATACAAGACGCAAGTCTAAAACATATCCGCACTTTGCGCATTTGAACGAGCGTGCGACTTGTCTCTCGCCTCTTGCATCTTGAAACTGCTACTCACACATCTCCCGCTCCGCCTCGGTCAGGCTGAGCTTGAAGGAATCGCGGCGGAAGATGCGTTCCGCGTAATCCAGGACCGGTTTGGCCTGTTTGGGCAGGTCGATCTTGTATGCGGTGAGACGCCACAACAGCGGCGCGACATAGCAGTCGACCAGGCTGAATTCCTCGCTGAGGAAATACGGATAGGCCGCGAATACCTCGGCGCTGGCGGAGATGCTGTCGCGCAGTGTCTTCTTGGCCTTGACCCCGTTCTTCTCGCCTTTGGATTCGATTTCCTCCAGCAGGCCGTACCAGTCCTTGTCAATGCGGTACATCGCCAGCCGCGCCTTGGCGCGCGATACCGGATCGACCGGCATCAGCGGCGGATGTGGGAAGCGTTCGTCGAGATACTCCATGATTACCCGCGACCCGTACAGCACCAGCTCCCGGTCGACCAGGGTCGGTACCGTCTGATAGGGGTTTAGATCGATGAGATCTTCCGGCTTGTTGTCCAGATCGATATTCACGACTTCAACGGTAATGTTTTTCTCGGCCAGCACGATCCGCGTGCGGTGACTGTAGGGACAGGCGGCACCCGAAAATAGCGTCATCACCGAACGCCGATTGGCAACTAGGGCCATGGACGAATCTCCTCGTACTTGGTCCGCTTAAACCAGCGACGGGGGGGGCGGATCAGGCAAGCATACCCCTGATCCGCCCCGCCTCTCACACGCAACGTCAATGGACGTCTTTCCAGTACTCTTTCTTCAACAGGTAGGCAATCACCAGGAATACCAGCAGGAACAGGATCACCTTGACGCCGAGCGCCTTGCGCTCCAGCAGGGCCGGCTCCGACATATAGACCATGAAGTTCACCAGATCCCGCATCGCCTTGTCGTACTCGACCGGCGTCATGGTGCCGGGTTCCACCAGTTCGAGGCCGTCGACCACCTGATGGGCTTCACCACCCTGTTCGACCGTTTTGAGGACGGGTTTCTGCACACCCTGCAGCTCCCACAGCACATGCGGCATACCGACGGCGGGGAATACGAGATTATTCACACCGAATGGACGGCTCTCGTCCACATAGAAGGTCCGCAGATAGGTGTAGAGCCAATCGGCGCCGCGTACGCGCGCGACCAGCGTCAGGTCGGGCGGCGGCGCACCAAACCAGTTTTTGCCGTCCTGCCGGGTCATGGCGATCTTCATCTGTTCGCCGATCTTGTCGCTGGCGAACATCAGATTCTCGATCACCTGCTCGTCAGTCAGACCAATGTCACGCGCCATGCGGCTGTAACGCTGGTGCTGGGCCGAGTGACAACTCAGGCAATAGTTGACGAACAGCTTGGCGCCGTACTGCAGCGAGTCCTGGTTCTTCAGATCGATGTCGGCCTTGTCCAGATGCACGCCGCCGGTTGCGGCCAGCGCGAATCCCGGAAGCAGGGCCAACAGAAAGCTCAGGAGTATTTTTCTCATCGCATCGTCACCCTTTCCGGAACCGGCTTGCACTTCTCAAGCTTGGTGTAGATCGGCATCAACAGGAAGAACGCCATGTAGTACGCGGTTCCGATCTGTGCGAGCAGGGTCTTGCCCGGCGTCGCCGGCTGGGTGCCCAGGTAACCGAGCACCAGGAAATCCACCACGAACAGGGTCAGAGCGATCTTATAGATGGGTCCCCGGTACCGGATGGAACGGACCGGGCTACGATCCAGCCAGGGCAGGAAGAACAGTATCACCACCGCGGCGCCCATCGCGATCACGCCCCATACCTGGGTGCCCAGAAAACTCGGCACGGCGCGCAGGATCGCGTAGAAGGGCGTGAAGTACCAGACCGGCGCGATGTGGTCAGGCGTCTTCAGCGGGTCCGCCGGTTCGAAGTTGGGCGGTTCCAGGAAGAAGCCGCCACCGTCCGGGATAAAGAACACCACGGCCGAGAAGAAGATCAGGAATACGATCACACCGACGATGTCCTTCACCGTGTAGTAGGGGTGGAAGGGAATGCCGTCGATCGGGTTGCCTTCGGGGGTCAGGTTCTTCTTGACGTCGACGCCGTCGGGGTTGCTCGAACCGACTTCGTGCAACGCCAGCAGATGCGCCACGATCAGGCCGATCAATACCAGCGGCACCGCAACCACGTGAAAGGCGAAGAAGCGATTCAGCGTTGCGTCGGCGATGACGTAATCGCCGCGGATCCAAACCGATAGATCGTCGCCGATGATCGGGATGGCGGCGAACAGGTTGACGATCACCTGCGCGCCCCAGTAGGACATCTGGCCCCAGGGCAGCAGATACCCGAAGAAGGCCTCGGCCATCAGCGCCAGGTAGATGAACACGCCGAAGATCCAGATCAGCTCGCGCGGCTTCTGATAGGAACCGTAGAGCATCGCCCGGAACATGTGCAGATAGACCACCAGGAAGAACGCCGAGGCGCCGGTGGAATGGATGTAGCGGATCAACCAACCCCATTCCACGTCGCGCATGATGTACTCGACCGAGGCGAAGGCACGCTCCGCATCGGGCTTGTAGTTCATGGTGAGGAAGATGCCGGAGACCAGTTGGATCACCAGCACCAGGAGCGCCAGCGAACCGAAGTAGTACCAGAAGTTGAAGTTCTTGGGTGCGTAGTATTTCGCGAGATGGTCGTTCCACATGGCGCTGAGCGGAAAGCGCTCGTCGACCCAGCCCAGCAAACCGCCTTGCCACTTATCGAGACGCTTGGCCATTATGCAACTCCTTCGTCGTCGCCGATCAGAATCACCGATTCACCGGTATAGCGGTGCGGCGGCACGATCAGATTGGTCGGCGCGGGCAAGCCGCTGAAGACCCGCCCCGCGAGATCGAACTTCGAACCATGGCAAGGACAGAAGAAGCCGCCCTTCCAGTCGGGGCCCAAGTCTTCGGGCGCGACTTCCGGGCGGTAGGTCGGCGAGCAGCCAAGGTGGGTACAGATGCCGACCAGCACGACGACTTCCGGCTCGATGGAGCGCCCTTCGTTCTTGGCGTAATCGGGCTGCTGCGGGACCTCGGAGGCGGGATCGGCCAGTTGCGGGGTCAAGGTGGACAACGAGGCCAGCATTTCCGGGGTGCGCTTGACCACCCATACCGGCTTGCCGCGCCATTCCACGTTGATTCTCTGACCCGGCTCGAGCTTGCTGATGTCCACCTCCACCGGGGCGCCGGCCGCCTGAGCGCGTTCGCTCGGCAGCATCGAGGCCAGGAAGGGAACCGCCGCATACACGGCGCCAATGCCACCCACGACCGAGGTGGCAACGGTCAGAAAGCGACGCCGGCTGGTATCTACGCCATCAGTACTCATCAAGGCTCTCCAGGGTTTGTCGATTTCTAAATTGCTTAATCTTGTACGGCTGCTCAGCGAAGGCGCGCCATTCTATACGATATGCTGCGGACCCGCGCGCGTAGAGGAGCCCCTGGCTCGGCCCGGCCCAACAAGCCGCATAGCTTCTATGAAGTGCTCGGCGAGGTCAAGCGACCCATTGTCTTATCATTGACTTAAGCCGGATTCCCGATGTCGAGGTGGTGGTGATCCAGGGCGAAGCGCTCCGCGAGATGCTCGCCGAGCGCGCGGATTCCATAGCGCTCGGTCGCATGGTGTCCCGCCGCATAGAAATGGATCCCGCATTCGCGCGCGACGTGTACCGTCTGCTCGGAGATCTCGCCGCTGACGAAGGCGTCGAGGCCTTGTGCCGCCGCCGCTTCGATATAGGACTGGGCCGCCCCGCTGCACCAGCCGACCCGGCGCACCTGGTGATCCCCGCCGGAAATGAATTGCGGCGCGCGATCGAGCACGCGCGCGAGCCGTTCCGCGAACCCCGCGCCCGACAGGGGCTGTGGCAAGCGGCCGTGGCAGGCGATGTCCGCACCGCGTCCGTCACCGAACCAGGCGTCGATCGGGATCTCCAGGAGTTTGCCCAACATCGCGTTGTTGCCCAGCGCGCGGTGGGCGTCCAGGGGCAGGTGGTAGGCGAGCAGACTCATATTCGACGTCAGCAGCCCGGCCAGGCGCCGCCGCTTCATGCCGGTCACGCAGGGGTCTTCGCCCTTCCAGAACCAGCCGTGATGGACCAGCAACAGATCCGCGCCGGCCTGACCCGCGGCATCGACCAGCGCCTGACTCGCCGTCACCCCGGTGACCAGCCTGCGCACCTCGGCGCGGCCTTCCACTTGCAGCCCATTGGGGCAGTAGTCCGCGAAGGACGGCGCGTCCAGCAAGGCGTTGGTGTAGTCGACCAGTTCGTACAGATTCGTCATGAGGGACTTACCGTCCGCGCGTTTCTCAGCGCAGAGCTTTGTTTGCTAGACTGCGGCCCAATCCCGCCGCGAAGGCTGTGAAGCGGGTCTAGAGTAGCCGAAGCATGCGCATTCGCAAATTCCTGGTCTTCCTGGTCCAATCCGTCAGCGTGGGCCTGGTCGCAGCCGCGCTGCTGGTGCTGCTGAGGCCGGAACTGTTTCGCGACGACGCGCCGGTGGTGGAGGTGCGCGAACACCGCGAGGCCGCGCCGCTGACCGCGCCGGACGGCCAATGGGTCGGTCCGGTCTCTTATGCCGACGCCGTGGCGCGGGCCGCCCCCGCGGTGGTCAACATCTACACCGCAAAGCTGATTACCCAGCGCGCGCACCCGTTGTTCAACGATCCGCTGTTCCAGCACTTCTTCGGTGACCGTTTCGGTGCGGAACGCCAACGCCTGCAGACCAGTCTGGGTTCCGGCGTCATCATCAGCGCCCAGGGCTATGTGCTGACCAACAATCACGTGGTCGCCGGCGCCGACCAGATACAGGTGATGATCAGCGACGGCCGCAGCCTGGAGGCGGCCGTGGTCGGCGTCGATCCCGAGACCGATCTCGCGGTGCTCAAGGTCATCGCGGAAGACCTGCCGAGCGTCGTCATCGGCGATTCAGAGCGCCTGCGGGTCGGCGACGTGGTGTTGGCCATCGGCAATCCCTTCGGCGTCGGCCAGACCGTCACCCAGGGCATCGTCAGCGCCACCGGCCGCAACCAACTGGGCATCAGCGCCTTCGAAAACTTCATCCAGACCGACGCGGCGATCAATCCCGGCAACTCCGGCGGCGCATTGATCACCGCGCGCGGCGAGCTGATCGGTATCAACACCGCCATCTTCAGCAAGACCGGAGGCTCGCAGGGCATTGGTTTCGCGATCCCCGAAAGCCTTGCGAAAGGCGTGATGAAGCAGATCATCGAACAGGGCCGCGTGGTGCGCGGCTGGCTGGGCATCGAGGCGCAGGATCTCACCCCGGCGCTGGCGGAATCGTTCGGTCAGCCGGCGAATCAGGGCGTGCTGATCGCGGGCGTGTTGCGCGGCGGTCCGGCCGAACGCGCCGGTCTGCAACCCGGCGACCTGGTCACGGCCATCGACGGCGAACCGGTCACCGCCGCGCGCGAATCCATGAACCGGATCGCGGAGTACGCGCCCGGCTCGACAGTGAGCATCCACGGCCTGCGGAACGGTCAGCGCTTCGAACTCGAGGCGGTGGTCGGCCAGCGGCCCGCGGCACAGTGAGTCAGGGAGGAACGCCGATGCAGGCAAGCTACGGATACCTGGTACACGCGCGTCGTAACGCCTGCGGCTTGGCCTGTCTGCTGGTCGCGGTCGCCCCGCCCGCGCCGCTTCGGGCCGCGGAACCGCCGGGCGGCAGCTTCCAGATGACGCCGCTGATCGGCTACCGCAGCGGCGGATCGTTCCAGGACGAGATCAGCGGCACGGACCTCGACCTCGATTCCGGCGGCAGCTACGGCCTGGCGGTCACGTTCGATCACGACGCCAACACCCAGTGGGAATTCCTTTACAGCCATCAGGACTCGGAACTCCGACTGCCGCAGCCGTTTCTCGGGCAGCGCCAATTCGGCCTGGACGTGGATTACTTTTCCGCCGGCGGCACCTACCTGTGGCGAAACCCGCGCGCTCAGCCCTTCGTCAGCGCGGGGATCGGCCTGACGCACATGTCGCCCGAGGACGCGCAATTCGATTCCGAGACCCGGCTCATGTTACAGCTGGCGGCCGGTTACCGCTTCGTATTGGGGAAGAATGTCGGCCTGCGCATCGAGGCGCGCGGCTACGGTACCCTCGTCGACAGCGACACGGCGTTCTTCTGCGGCAATGGCGCTTGCATCGTTCGCGTCGACAGCAGCGGCTTCACTCAGTTGGAAATCAATGCCGGGTTGTCGCTGGGTTTCTAGCCTCCCACATCACGACGCCGGGCGACGATGACAAGTGCGCCGCCGGGCGGTATCTTTCACGACAACATCATCGCCGCCCCCGCAGGGAAGAGATTATGAACAAGTTATTACGCCAATCAGCTACACCCTTGCTGCTATGGTCATTGCTGGCGTGCCAGCCCTCCGCATCGATAGAACCTCTCGCCATGAACGACTCGCTCAAGCAAGACATCGCAGAACTGAAATCCAAACGGATCTTCTTCGGGCACCAATCCGTCGGCGGCAACATCATCGAAGGCGTCGAGGATCTGCTGGCGAGCAGCGACATGCAATTGAACCTCGTCGAGGTGGGGCCCAACGCCGGCATCGATGCGGCGGCACCGCTGCCGGGCAATTTCCTGCTGCACATGCCGATCGGCAAGAACTCGGAACCCAAGACCAAGTGCGACGATTTCCGGCGCATGATCGAACAGGACCTGGCCGGCAAGATCGATATCGCCCTGCTGAAGTTCTGTTACATCGACATCGACGACAACACCAATGTCGACGCACTGTTCACCTATTACCGCTCGGTGCTGGACAGCCTCAAGGCCCGCCATCCCGATATCACCTTCATTCACGTGACCGCCGCGCTGCGCCACAGCGAGGGCGGTTTCGGGGTCTGGATCCGCGAGACACTCGGCAAACCGAATCGCAGCAAGCTCGCCAACATCAAGCGCAACCAGTTCAACGATCTGCTGCGCGAGGCCTACGCCGAAGATCCGATCTTCGACTTGGCGGCCAGCGAATCCACCTATCCGGACGGTCGTCGCGAGACCTTCGACTACGACGGCA
>JBAYTM010000061.1:0-8531 GCA_041675685.1 Thiohalobacteraceae bacterium | reverse complement strand
CTCCTCCGCACGAGAGCCGGGTTTGAACAGCGCGTCGTAGTTGGGGCAGAAATCGAACTTCTCCACCGGCAGGCCGGCGTCCAGCCCGGACTTGCATTCTTCCGCCGCCGCACAACCTTCGCAGCGGCGCATTTCGCGCTCGATATCGTGCAGCTGACGCTCGTGCAGGTACAGCGTGGGGTCGGCGCCCGCGCGCTCCAGCGCCTGCTTCAAGGGCATCCGCCCCAGGCGTTGGCCGAGTTGACGGCGCAGCGCCAGCCCGCGGGTCAGGTTGCGGCCAATGCTCCAGACCAAGCGCAGCACAAACCAGCCAAGCAGGCCGGCGAACGCCAATATCACAACGAAACTGATCGTCTCCATGCGGGGCCGCCCGGTATTATGGAGCATCCTTTATAGACGCCTGGGCGGCCAAGCGCCTTGATGCAGATCAACGGGCGCCTCGCACTCTGGCACGGCCTGTCGCCACTGTCCCCTGGTGGTGTCCGAACGCTTCTCTATTGATGAGCCGTCGGCGACCACGCCTGATACCGTCCGAAACCCCGGACGGTACGGCGCCCGGGCTTCACTGCGGCAGGCTGAACAACTTTTCGCGGTAATACTGCAATTCGCGGATCGAATCGCGAACGTCGTCGAGTGCCAGATGGGTCGCCTCTTTCTGGAATTGCGCATTGATATTCGGCGCCCAGCGCCTGGCCAGTTCCTTGATGGTGCTCACATCGAGATTGCGGTAATGGAAGTAGGCCTCGAGGTCCGGCATGCAACGGGCCAGGAATCGCCGATCCTGACAAATGCTGTTGCCGCACATGGGCGAGGTCTTGGGGGGAACGTACTTCTTCAGAAATTCGATCGTCATCTGCTCGGCGTCCTGCTCGTTCAGCGGGCTGCTGCGCACGCGCTTGACCAGGCCAGAGCCGCCGTGTTGATTGCGGTTCCAATCGTCCATGGCGTCGAGCACGGCATCCGGTTGATGAATGGCGAATACCGGGCCTTCTTCAAGGATGTTCAGTTGCGCATCGGTCACGATGGTCGCGATCTCGATAATCGAATCGCTGCCGGTGTCCAGACCCGTCATCTCCAGATCGATCCAAATCAGGTTGTCGGGGTGTTGCGCCATGGAGATTTCCTTGAGCCGCGCCTATGAATAGTTGAGTTGCATTCTAGCAAAGGCTACTCTGAAAAGGACACGCGGCCCCGACCATCGACCCAACCCGACCTCCCAGCCGACCATGAATCCATTCACGCTCCTGTTTGTCACCGCGGTGATCCTGGCACTTATCGTCCAGCAGTGGCTGGCGAGCCGGCAGATCGAACATATCCGTGCGCGACGCGACCAGGTGCCGGAGTCGTTCGCCGGTAATATCAGCCTCGCATGCCACCGCAAGGCGGCCGATTACAGCATCGCCAAGACCCGCCTAAGTCGCGTGGAACTGGCCTACGACACGGCGCTGCTGCTGATATGGACCTTGGGCGGCGGACTCGCGCTGTTGAACGGCCTGGTGCTGGACCTCCAATGGGGTCCGCTGGCCACCGGCGTGACCGTGATGATGAGCTTTCTGTTCCTGACCAGTCTGCTCGATGTGCCCTTCGCCGCCTGGTCGACCTTCCGCCTGGAGTCCCGGTTTGGCTTCAATCGCTCGTCACCCGGACTGTTCCTCGCCGATCTCGCCAAGCAGGCCCTGCTGCTGTTGCTGATCGGCACGCCCTTGCTGGCGCTGGTGCTCTGGCTGATGCAGGTCTCGGGAACCTATTGGTGGCTGTACGTCTGGATGGTCTGGGTCGGCTTCAGCCTGTTCATGATGTGGGCCTTCCCCGCCTTCATCGCGCCCCTGTTCAACAAGTTTGTGCCGCTCGACAATGCCGCCCTGCGCAGCCGCATCGAAACTCTGCTGCAGCGCTGCGGCTTCACCAGTCAGGGCATCTACGTCATGGATGGCTCGCGCCGCTCCGGCCATGGCAACGCCTATTTCACCGGACTGGGCCGCAATAAACGGATCGTCTTCTTCGACACCCTGATCAACGCGCTGGAACCGGCCGAGATCGAGGCGGTGCTGGCGCACGAGCTCGGCCATTTCAAGCGCCGGCATGTGCAGAAGCGTTTGATCAGCATGGTGCTGCTGAGCCTCGCCGGGCTGGCCCTGCTGGGCTGGCTGGCGGAACAGCCGGCCTTCTATCACGGCCTGGGCGTCGACCAGCCGTCGCTGCACATGGCGTTACTGCTGTTCATGCTCGCGGCCCCGGTGTTCAGCCTGTTCCTGCAACCGGTGTTCAGCCGACTGTCGCGCAAGCACGAGTTCGAGGCCGACGATTTCGCTGCCGACCAGACCGCCGCGCATCACCTGATCAGCGCACTGGTAAAGTTGTATCGTGACAACGCCAGCACGCTGACACCCGACCCCCTGTACTCCGCATTCCACGACAGTCACCCGCCGGCGTCGGTTCGGGTGGCTAAATTGGGAGCCAGGTGCTAGCTTTTGGGACGGATGGACTCATCGAGTCCGAGAACCTGCGGAATTTCATCATGCGCAAATTTCATCTGATTCTGGTAGCCGGCCTCTGCGGTGGTTTTGGCGGAATGGCGGCGGTACAGGCGGCCGACCTCAAAGCCGGCCAGGCCCTGCACGAACAGCATTGCCTGTCCTGTCACGACAGCGGCGTCTATACCCGGGCCGATCGCAGAGTGACATCGCCGGAAGGCCTGCGCAAACAGGTGCAACGCTGCGAGCTGAGCCTCGGTCTGTCCTGGTACGACGAAGACGTCGACAACGTCGCCCACTATCTCGACCAGACCTACTATAAATTCTGACGGCCGTTATGGACGCACGCCTCCGCAATCGCCGCTGCAAGACGCTGGAAAAAGGCAGCCCCGCCCTTCCGGCAGATGTCGTCCGGACATTGCTGGGAGAGTTGCACGGCGACTGGGCCCTGGCCGACGGCGGCAAGGCGCTCCAACGCAGCTTCCGCTTCAAGAATTATTACGAGACGATCGCCTTCGTGAATATGCAGGCCTGGATCGCAAACCGCGAAGACCATCATCCGGATCTCGAAGTCGGCTACAACCGCTGCGTCGTGCGGTACAGCACCCACAGCGTAGGCGGCCTGTCCGAGAACGACTTCATCTGCGCGGCAAAACTCGACGCGCTGCTGCCTGACGCCGTCTGAGCCATTCAGACCGACGTATGGGTCATCGCCGTAACGCCCCGCGCAAAAACGCCCCAGACAACCCTAAGCCGGTTCCGACGGATCAACGTCCCGGGCTGATCATCGCGCACTATGGTCGTGACCTGGTGCTGGAAGACGATCAAGGCACGCTGCAGCTCTGCAGTGCCCGGAAAAAACTCGGACGCGTGGTCTGTGGCGACCGCGTGTATTGGCAGCCGAGCGGCCCTGGACAAGGCGTAGTCACCCGGCTCGAACCGCGCCGCAGTCTCCTGACACGCCCCGATGCACGCGGCGCCGAACGTCCGCTGGCCGCCAACCTCGACCAACTGGTGATCGTCTGCGCGCCCGAGCCGCCCCTCAGCGAGGGGTTGATCGACCGCTACCTGGTCCTTGCCGAACTGATCGGTGCACGCCCGCTGCTGATCGTCAACAAGGTCGATCTGCTGGCGCCCGCTGCACGCGCGCAACTCGAAGCACGGCTTGCGAGCTTCGAACGACTCGGTTGTCCGGTGTTGTTCACAAGTGCCCGCGACCTTGGCGAATCGCACCGCCTCGCGCCGCACTTCAACGGCCGCGTGTCGATTCTGGTCGGCCAGTCAGGCGTGGGAAAATCGTCACTGGTGCAGCTGTTGCAGCCGGAGATCGACATCCGCATCGGCCAGCTCTCCGCGGCCAGCGGCCTGGGAAAACACACCACCACCGAAACGACGCTCTATCATCTCGCCGGCGGTGGCGACCTGATCGACTCACCCGGCGTGCGCGACCTGCAACTCTGGCAGGTCACCGCCGAAGATCTCGAACGCGGCTTCCGCGAACTGGCGCCCTATCGCGGGCAATGCCGCTTCCACAATTGCCGGCATAACGGGGAACCCGGTTGTGCGGTCGCAGCGGCGGTGGATGAAGGCGTCGTCGACACCCGCCGGCTGGCGAGCTATCGCACATTGCTGTCGCAGGCGACCGCGCGCGAGAAAACCCGCTACTAGCCGAAGACTCTCGGCGCCCCGACACTAACACGCCTGCACCATCCTGATACCGCACGAACGCTTCTGCGCAACGCGTTTGCGTCGCCGAAGCATCAGCATGAAGAGTGCTCATACGTTTCGAGGGGTCTTTACATGTCGGCGTTAGTCCGACACGGGGAACCGTGATGCACGTCCACGTCACGCGGCACTGTGCCGTTATTCTATGCGGCGTGTATGGACGTAACGCCCACACGTTCGGGCGGGATCGACACGCACTCCACTGCATGCGCGACAGTGTAATTCTTACAATGTTTCGCGTAGCAAAAATCAAAAGGTTTTCTATCCGCTTTGTATGCACTATCGTTTAGTAACAAGCGCAAACAACGACGTTCTAAGGCGGCATCTGACGCGATGATGGTGTGCAATGCAGCCGATGCGGGCGAGAAAAGGTAATGGAAGCCGCCCGCAACGGATTTGGCCTGTAGGGGAGGTAAAATCGTGTGGGACGCCAATAACGCTCGACACGTTCGCAATAGCGACCCGGGTCGATGGCTGCTTTCGGCGCTCCCACTGGCGCTCGCGCTGTGCTCACGCGGTGTCGCCGCCGAACAAGCGGCGTTCGACATCCTGGGAACACCCATCGAGCAACTCATGGACATCACCGTCACCACGGCGTCGCGCCGTGAAGAGACGTTGAGCCAAGTACCCGCTGCCGTCCATGTGCTCACTGCCGAGGACATCCGCCGCTCGCGGGCCACCAGCGTCCCCGAGGTTTTGCGCCTGGTACCCGGCGTGCAGGTCGCGAAGGTCGACAACAACAAGTGGGCCGTCAGCATTCGTGGCTTCCACTCTCAGATCGCAAACAAGCTGCTGGTGCTGATCGACGGGCGTTCGATCTACGACCCGCTGTTCTCCGGTGTGTTCTGGGAGGCCGAGGAAGTGGCGATGAAGAATATCGACCGCATCGAGGTGATTCGCGGGCCGGGTGGCACCCTGTGGGGCGCCAATGCCGTCAACGGTGTCATCAACATCATCACCAAACACCCGCGCGACACCCAGGGTACGCAGATTTCGGTCGGCGCCGGCAATGTCGACCGCGCCTTAGTCAACGCCAGCCATAGCTGGATGCCTTCGGAGCGCGCCTATGCCCGGGTCTACGTTCGCGGCGTAGAACGGGGCGACGGCTACCACCCGGACGGCGACCCCGGTGACGATGCGCAGGCCGGGCGCACGGGCTTCCGCGTCGATATGGATCTTGCGGACAGATCGCGCCTGATGTTCAAAGGCGACGCCTATAACGGAAGTTTCGGCCAATTGGAGGCGACCGGCGGCTCGCGCGATATCAATCAAAAGGGTCAGAGTCTGACAGCGCAGTGGCGCAGCTCGCAGCCGGCCGGCACAGAGACCATGGCGCAGATCTGGTACAGCCGCACGGAGCTGAAGCACTTTGCACTGTCCGAACAGCGGGACACTTTCGACGTGGAGCTGCAGCGTACGCACGCGCTTGCGCGTAATCAGACCCTCGTCTGGGGCATCGATTACCGGATTTCCCGCGACGACATTCGAGACAGTGCGCTGGTAGGGGTACGCCCCAGCCGACGCCAGGACGACCTTTACAGCCTGTACATTCAGGACAGCATCGACTTCCCGGACCGCGGACTGCAACTGACGTTGGGCAGCAAATTCGAGCACAACGACTATTCGGGCCTGGAGATACAGCCCAATGTGCGGCTCGCATGGCTGGCCAACCCGCGGACGACCTTCTGGGGTGCCGTGTCGCGCGCCGTGCGCATCCCATCGCGGCTCGAATCGGATCTGACCTCGGCCTTTCTGCAGGGCAACCGCGGCTTCGATTCCGAGGTCCTGGTCGCCTACGAAGCGGGCTGGCGTAAAGAAGTGACAAAGACGCTGCATGTCGATGTTTCCGCGTTCTACAACGACTACGAGCGACTACGTAGTATCGAGCCATCCGGGTTCGGCAATCTGACGTTCGGGAATGAGATGTATGGCCACGGCAGCGGCATCGAACTGGCCGGAACATGGCAGGTGCAAACCGATTGGCGGCTTTCGCTTTCCGCCGGCCTGTTGAATCTGAATCTCAAGGTCGAGCCCGGCAGCGCGGACGCCAACGGCGCTGCGCTGCTCGAGGACAGCGACCCGCAACGGCAACTCGTGCTGCGTTCCCTGCACGACATCCGGCCCGGCCTCGAGTTCGAGGCGACCGCGCGCTATGTCTCCGCGCTGCCGGCGCTGAATGTACCCGAATACCTCGCCTTCGACATCGGCCTGGGCTGGCGCATACGGGAAGACCTGGCCCTCTCGATCGCGGGCACGAACCTGTTCGATGGGCACCACCCGGAACAGGGCGGCACCACCGCGACCGAAGTGCGCCGCGGCCTGTTCGCGGAGCTGCAATGGCGACATTAGACGCAGCGGCCCTACGCAACCCTAGCAGCCGCGACATACGGCGCCGGTTCGAGGCGGCGGTGACATCCATCGCCGTCATGTTCGTCTGTTGTATCGGGGCCGCCGAGGCCGCTCCAACCCTCGAATACCAAGTGAAAGCGTCGTACATCTACAACCTGACGCAGTTCATCGACTGGCCGCAACACACGCTCGGCGAAGAGTTCCTGGTCTGCGTCTATGGCGCGCACCGTTTCCACGACGCGCTGGATACCCTGGAGGGCAACCGTGTCGGCGACCGGCCCCTGACCGTCCGATATCTCCGCGATATGCGCCTGGCGGACAGCTGCCAGATTTTGTTCATTCCCGCCTCCGAGGCGCCGCGCACCTTGCAGATCTTGCGAGCGGCACCGGTAACGGGACTGTTGACCATCGGCGAAACGCGCGACTTCACGGACCGTGGCGGCATCATCGGGCTGGTCAAGATCGATGACAAGGTGAAGTTTGAAATCAACGAAGCCGCCGCGGAACGCGCCGGTCTGGCGATCAGTGCGCAGTTATTGCGACTGGCGGTGAAACGGTAGCGGTTATGGACACGAACCTTAACAACCAAGCCGTTGCCGGTCGCGCCGCTTCCCTGCGTTGGAAGCTGGTCGCGATCATCCTCTCGGTGACCAGCTTCGGCCTGTTGATCATGGGTGTGGGTCTGTTGATCAACAACCATCAGTACTTCAAGCAATCCCTGCTGCGCGACATGGCGATCATGGCAGAGGTGATCGGCAACAACAGCAAGGCGGCGCTCGCCTTTGGAGACGACAAGGAAGCCGGCGAGATTCTCTCCGCACTGCGGGCCGATCCCCATGTCGTCGCAGGCGCTCTGTACGACGCCAAGGGCGACTTGTTCGCCCGCTATTGGCGCCGCGATCTCGCCGGCACCTTGCCGCGCACGATAACCAGCGGGGACTACGCGGATATCGATGTTCAACAGGCCAGCGTTCTGCGCACCATCCGCCTCAACGATGAAGCCATCGGTAGAATTCTGCTGCGTTCCGACACCCGTCAATGGGGCGCGATACTCCAGGACTTCACGTATGTCGTGGGTGGCCTCCTGGTACTGATATTGGCGCTGGTCTTCGGCCTGTCCCTGCGTCTACAGCGCGTGATTACCCGGCCGATCGCCCATCTGGCCGGCATCGCCCGCGCGGTATCCCTGCATCGCAACTACGCCTTGCGGGCGCGCAAACACACCAACGACGAAATCGGCGTCCTGGTCGACGGATTCAACGACATGCTGGGCGAAATTCAGTCGCGCCACGACGAGCTGACGCAGACACAGGGCGAGCTTCAGCAACGTATCGGCGAACTCGACACCGAGGTGCGCGAACGCCGCAATGCCGAGGGCGCGTTGCGTGATTCGGAAACACGCTATCGCGTACTGTTCGAGAACAACCCCTTGCCCATGTGGGTCTACGATCTCGAATCGAAAAACGTGCTCGCCGTGAACGATGCGGCCATCCAGCATTACGGCTATACCAGGGATGAGTTTCTGTCGATGACGACCGAGGATCTTCGCCCTGCCGCCGATCCTCTCGACGCTTCCATCGCGGAAAGCCAAGGACGGGCGACATCCAAGGGAGCGCATGCGGACAACGGCAACCGGACGCTACGTCACCAACGCAGAGATGGCCGCATTATCGATGTTGAAATCGTCTCGCACATCATCCAATTCAGCGGCCGGCGCAGCGAGATCGTACTGGCAAACGATGTCACCGACCGACTACGCGCCGAACGCGCCCTCAAGCGTTACTCGGAGCGACTCAGCGTGCTGAACCGGCTCGATCGCATCATTTCTTCGAGCCTCAATATCCACGAGATCTACGAGACGTTCGTCCAGGGCCTGGGCCAACTGCTCAGTTTCGATCACACGGCCGTGCTGGTCATGGATGACACGCGCGAACATCTGACGCTCGTCGATCAGTGGTCGGGCCGCAAGTCGAGTCTCGATAT